>JAICUC010000349.1 GCA_025936075.1 Nitrospira sp.
ATAGTCGAGTCGGATACTGATTCCATGGAACAAGACCCGAAACATTTCTCCCAAGACAGCAGCCCTCTCAGCCGACAAGCCGATGAGCCCATCGCCGATCCTACGGTCGATCAGACGCAGGCTGATTCTGCCTCTGCCGACGCATCAGCGGTCGGCCAAGATACGGTCGCGCTCGACGAAGAGCAGATAAAGGATGAAATCGACATCCAAATCGATCTGTTGAGTGATCCCGACTGGGTCGTCCGCCGCGAAGCCATCATTACCCTGGGCGAGATGGGGGATGAGCGCTGTGTCGAACCATTGGCCCGCGCATTGCGCGACGGTGATTGGCAGGTCCGAGAAGTCGCGATCGAAGGACTGGGGCAAGTGGGTTCTCCCGCCGTCGATACTCTCCTCAAGCTGCTCCGTGACTGGGAAGTTCGTAAATACGCCATCGCGGCGCTCGGGAAAATTCGTGACGAGCGGGTGCTTGATCCCTTGATTCTTCAGCTTCGGAACGACGAATTCAAAGATGATGCCATCGATGCCTTGGCCGCGCTGGGTGAGCCCTCCGTCGAAAAGCTGATCGAAACCCTTCGTGATAAGGATGAGAATGTCCGTAAACGCGCGGTTCGCGCCTTGGGCAAAATTAAAGGCAACGGCGCCATTGATCCGCTCATTGAGATGGTCGGTGATAAGGACTGGGAAACGCGCTTACTGGCCGCCGCAGCGTTGGAATCGATCGGCGACGAGCGTGGTCGCGAGGCGATCAAGCCGTTGCTCAAAGACCCCGATATGGTCGTGAAGATGCGGGTGGAGCGAATTCTGGCGAAGTGGAAGAAGCAACCGATCTCTCAACCGGCCAACGCCTGAGTCATTTGTTTAATAGCTGATCCATCCTTTGCTGAAGCTCGTCCAACTTTTTCAATGACATCGGTTTCCCCGTCACCATGTCCAACTTTGCCTCCCGCAGCGATCCGGCCATGTCCCGTAGGTCATTGGTTGAATGATCGGGTTTGGCTCCTTTAGTGATGGCTTCCACGGTCTCGACGGCCGCGCCCAATTCTTTTGCTGCATCACCGAAATTGCGGTCGGTGAAGTGTGCCTTCGCCTGGACTAAACGGGATTTGGCCTCCACGAGACCCTGACGCCGACGGAGATCGCGCTCGATGCCGAGAGTCGTGTCCAACACGTTTCTGGACACATCCTTCAACGACTGTTGCAGTTCCGCGACGGTTCGCTGCAGCGTTCCGACGGGCCGCTGTCCGAGATAGTAGCCCGCTCCGAATGCCCCGCCGAGCAACACCACAACAATGAGAAATTTAGCCATCGAGATCCTCGTTTAGCGACGACGTTTCGACGAACTCAATTGAGTCAGCTGTTGGAGCAGGCTGTTGGCCGTCGCGATGCGCACGGTCTCATCCGAGTCTTGCAACCCTTTCACTAAGATGGGGATGGCGCTGTCGCTGCTCTTCCGCAATCCCTTGGCGGCCATCATGCGAGGAAGGGGCTGCTGGTCCTGTAAGAGAATCTGTAGCACCGCCTGGGCCTCCTTATCGGCGGAGGCACTCAATGCCTGCGCCGCTGCACCGCGAATGGAAGGGTCGGAATGCCGAGCCAGCTCGGTTGCCAGCGTGATGGCGGAGGTATCGCCGAGGCGAATCAATCCTTCTGCGGCGCTGGCACGGACATGAAGATTCGGATCTCTGGTGAGCGCCGACAGCAAGGGGCGGTTTTCCTTGATGCCGAGCTTTCCGAGACTGGCCGCGGCCACGCCGCGAACCATCGCCATCTCGTCTCCGATTGCATGTGTCAGCGGAGCCACGCCGCCCGGGGACCCGAATTCTCCCAGTGCTCCGGCAGCGAACGCGCGTACCGATGGATCGGGATCATACACAGCTTGGGCTAGGACTGCCAGGCTTGCCGGACGTTTGAGGCGTCCCAACACACCCAGCGCAGCCATCCTCGTCTCTGGGTCCGGCAAGGTTGCTGCGCTGGTAATATCGTCCAGCTTTTCAGAACGTCCCAGCCTAAACAAGGCGGCATAGGCAAAAATAGCTTCAGGTCCGTCTTCCGTGCGCGCGACGTCGAGAAATCGTTGTTGGACGTCAGCGGCATGCGCTTCTCCGAGCGCGGTCATGGCGGCGATGCGGACGGTCGGCATCTCATCGCGCAACGCGCGACGCAAGGCGCCGGATTTCACCGCGAGTCCGGCTTTTCCAATCGCCTCAGCGGCTCGTGCTCGTACCACGACGGAGGGATCGAGCAAACCATCCTCTAAAATCGCGGCGGTCTCCGGCAGTCCCAATTCCGCGAGGGCCGAGTAGGCCGCAATGCGAACATGCTCTTTTCGGTCTCGAACGTGGCTCGTGATCATTCCGAGTGCCAACGGGCGAAGAAGCGACACATCATGCGGCTGTCCCGGCTGGATCAATTTCGCATAGATGTCGAGGGCTTCGTCCGTTCGTCCCAGGCGGACATAGCTCAGCAAGGAAAGACGGAGAAGTGCTTTCGAAGGTGTCGCATCCGGTGGAAGATCTCGGTAGAGAGAGGTCACCGCAGGGTAATCACCGGCCTTGAAGAAGGTCGCGGCTTTCGATTCGACCGCGGACGGGGTTTCAGCGGATGCCGTGAAGAGAGGAGCTGTGGTGAGAGTCAGAATGAGCGCGACGATGACACGCGCTCTTGTAGTCGGATTGAAGGCCGGGTCGCGTATCACACGGCGACCCGCCGCATCGAACCGAGTTACCATGTCGTAGGGAGTCGCACCGTGGCGGGGCGGTACAGCAGGCTGACGTAGTCCTTCAACATGCGCGTGGTGCAGAACTGTGGCGCGATGGTACGGATACATTCTTTAACCATTTGGAGCCAGCCCCGAGGAATTCCGTCACGATCGTGCTGATAGAACAGCGGCACGACTTCTTGTTCCAGCACGCGATAGAGTTGTTCGGCATCATGATGATCTTGGGCCTGCGCATCGGCCTGTTCGCTCAGCGGTTGGAGGCCCCACCCATTGGCTCCGTTATAGCCTTCAACCCACCATCCATCGAGGACGCTGAGGTTCAACACGCCGTTCAGGGCGGCTTTCATGCCGCTGGTGCCGCTGGCTTCCATCGGAAAACGAGGGGTATTCAGCCAAATGTCGACGCCCTGGACGAGATACTTCGCCATATGCATCTCGTAATCTTCAAGGAAGGCGATGCGGCCGCCCAGTTTGTGATCATGGCAAAAGTTCAGCACCTCGTGAATGAAGTATCGACCAGGCTCATCGGCGGGGTGAGCCTTGCCGGCGAAGATGAGTTGGACCGGCCGCCATCGGTCTTGGAGGAGTGCTTTCAGCCGTTCCAGATCTCGGAAGAGCAAGGTGGCCCGTTTGTAGGTCGCGAACCGTCGAGCGAACCCAATGGTCAAAGCCTCGGGATCCAACAGTGTGCCGCGCGTGAGGACTTGAGAGGGCTGCAGGTGTCCCTGCATCCAGCCGGCCCTGGCTCGTTCACGAATAAACCCCATCAGTTTCCGCTTCATCGTTTGCCGAACGGCCCACAGCTCATGATCGGGGACATCCATGACCCGCTGCCACATGGCCGGATCATCGCAGGTGTGGGTCCAGGTCGGGCTGAGCGACTTGCTGTACAGATGGTGCAGTTCCGGCGAGATCCAGGTCGGCGCATGAATGCCGTTCGTCACGCTCCGGATGGGG
>JAICUC010000150.1 GCA_025936075.1 Nitrospira sp.
ACTCGAAGACGAGTTGCGTTGGGTGCAGAATAAACTGTTCGACGTCGGGAGCATTCTAGCCACAGCGCCGGGACAAACGTTCAAGAACATGCCGCAAGTGGTGGCGCCGGATGTGTTGCGCTTGGAAAAACTGATGGATCGCTGTCAAAAGGATCTCGAGCCGCTCACAGAGTTCATCCTGCCGGGGGGCGGAAAAGTGTCGGGTTTTCTTCATCAAGCCAGAACGATCTGCCGCCGAGCCGAACGGGTATGCATTGCCCTGTCAAAAGTCGAGCCGGTCGAGCCGGAGATCATCAAGTTCCTCAATCGGTTGAGCGATGCGCTGTTCGTCTTAGGTCGATGGGTGGCCAAGACACAAGGTGAACCGGAATTCTTATGGGAACGCGATGTCGCAAAGAAAGTCGAGTAAACGCCGTCCGGCGCGACGAGCACAAAGCCGCATCGTTCTCGTGCTTGGCGGAGCATCGTCAGGCAAAAGTGAGGCCGCTCTCCAGTTGGCCGGCTCACGAGGGCCGCGTGCCTTCGTCGCCACGGGGGTGGGGTTGGATGATGAAATGGCGGCACGAATCGCTCGGCACCAGGCCGCACGTCAGGCGGATTGGGAGACGGTTGAAGAGCCGCTCGAAGTGGCGGCATGGTTTGCCAAGCAGGGATTCCAGTACCGGTCGATTCTCTTCGATTGCGTTACGCTGTGGCTGAGTAATCTGGTTGGAACCGGCCTCAACGAATCGGACGTTCTGGTGCGAGTTGGAATGCTTTTGCAAACGATGCGGATTGCAGCGACCCGGGTCGTCATCGTCAGCAATGAGCTGGGGTTCGGTCTGGTTCCGACTGAGCCGTCGGCACGAGCATTTCGTGATCTTGCAGGCCGGGTGAATCAGCAGATCGCCGCCGGAGCAGATGAGGTGCATCTGGTCGTCAGCGGGTTACCGCTTCGCCTGAAATAAAGAGAGGAGCCGTCATGTCGATACAGGACCTGTGCCGTCGAATTCAACCTCTCGATACGAGTCTGCATGGGAAAGCACAAGCCCGACTGGATCGGCTGACCAAGCCGCTCGGCAGCCTGGGGCGCCTTGAAGAATTGGCGGCGTCCTACGTCGCCATCACCGGCGAACTGAAGCCGAATATTCCGCGTAGTGTCGTATTTACCTTTGCCGCCGATCATGGAGTGGCTGTGGAAGGGGTGAGCGCCTATCCGAGGGAGGTCACTCCTCAAATGGTATTGAATTTTCTGCGAGGCGGTGCCGGTGTGAATGTATTGGCCAATCATGCCGGCGTGAGCGTGCGAGTAGTGGATATCGGCGTCGATCATGAGTTCGGCACCGTGCCCGGTCTTCTCTCTCGAAAAATCATGAAGGGCACCCGCGATCTGGCGGTTGAATCGGCGATGACACGCAGTCAAGCGGAGCAGGCTGTGATGGTCGGAGTTGAACTGGCGACAGAAGCTGTGCGAGAGGGCGTCGGGCTGATCGGCACCGGTGAGATGGGCATCGGCAATACGACACCCAGTGCCGCCATCACGGCGGTGATGACTGGTCGATCTGCAGCAGAGGTGACTGGACGGGGAACCGGTATCGACGAGTCGACCCGTATGCACAAAGCGGCATTAATACAGCAGGCGTTGGAACTGCATCGCCCTAATCCTGCAGACCCGCTCGATATCTTGGCGAAGGTTGGAGGACTGGAAATCGGTGGATTGGCCGGGCTGATGCTCGGAGCCGCGGCGGCTCGGGTGCCTATTGTGTTGGATGGATTCATCACCGGCGCGGCGGCGCTGATTGCTGTGGCGCTTCAGCCCTTATGCCGTGAGTATCTCATTGCCTCCCATCGCTCGGTCGAACAGGGCCATCGCATCATCTTGGACCATCTGAGATTGAAACCGCTGTTGGACCTCGACTTGCGCCTCGGCGAGGGCACAGGAGCCTGTTTAGGAATGGATCTGGTCTGTGCGGCGATCAAGATCTACATGGAGATGGCGACATTCGACGAAGCAGGCGTGTCCGACAAGGTGTAATACGTATGGGAACCGTGGCTCGTCCATTTATCTTTGCCTGGCATTTTTTAACGACGATCTCCTTAAGCCGGACTCATCATGAACCCACTGCACCGGAGTTGGCCGCCTCGATGGCATGGTATCCGGTCGTGGGCTTGCTGATCGGCGGCGGGCTCATCGTGGTTGATTGGGGATTGACCGCCATGTTATCGCCTGCCGTCGTGAATGTGCTGCTGATCGTCCTCTTGGTACTGTTGACTCGGGGGCTTCATCAGGACGGGATGGCCGACACATTGGATGGATTGGCGGGCGGCCGTACGCCGACGGAACGGCTTTCGATCATGCGCGACCCGCGCATCGGTGCGATCGGCGCGACAGGCCTCTTTCTCTCGCTGATTCTCCGGTATGCCGGGTTGATGGTACTGCCGCATGAATTGCGGCTTCCCGCTGTGCTCTGCATGCCGGCGATAGGGCGTTGGGCGATGGTCACGCTGGCTTGGATTTCGCCTTATGCCAGAATGGAAGGCGGATTGGCGGCGCCGTTCCTCTCCCATCTGTCGTGGCGGCACGTTGCCATGTCCACGCTGGCTTTGACGATGGCACTGGCAACCGGTTTCGGAGCAGTGGGTGCATGTCTGATTCTCCTGGCCGGCACGCTGATTATCCTTGTCGGTTGGAGAGCTTGCCATCGCTGGTTCGGTGGGATCACCGGAGATACGCTAGGGGCGGCCAACGAAGTGATCGAGATTCTCTTTCTGCTGTTCGTTCCTCTCTTGCTCCGGTTACCATGACCGGCGGCGAACTCCTCATAGCGTCTGCGCTCGATGCGATGTTCGGCGATCCGCGCAGGCTGCCGCATCCGGTCCGTGTAATGGGGAGGTGCATTACCTGGCTCGATCACCGAGTACGAATGATCTGCCGGAACGGTATGAGCCTTCGCTTCGCGGGAGTCTGTCTGGCAGGAGGATTGCCGATTGCGACCTATTGTATCAGCGCTGTCATGGTTGAAGAGGCCGAACGTTTCGCGGCATGGCTAGGGTCGGTCCTGTCGATTGGATTGGCTTCGACGACGCTGGCCGCGCGGGATCTATGGGATCATGTCCGTGCGGTAAATGGTCCGCTTGACGCCGGTGACCTCCCGGCTGCACGCCGGTCTGTCGCCATGATCGTCGGCCGGGACACGGCGGAACTGTCCGAATCCGAGGTGGCCCGTGCAACGGTGGAGACGGTCGCGGAAAGCGCGGCGGACGGCGTGATTGCTCCGCTGTTCTATTTGGCCATTGGCGGTGCCCCATTGGCCTTGGCCTATAAGGCCGTCAACACTCTGGATTCGATGATCGGTCACCAAGACGAGCGCTATGCGGATTTTGGATGGGCATCGGCCCGGCTCGATGACCTGACCAACTGGATTCCGGCTCGACTCACGGCAGTCTTGCTCATCATTAGTGCCGGATTGACCACAGGACAACTGGAACAGGTTCGCAACGGATGGGAGGTGTTTCGTCGCGACGGGGGCAAACATCCAAGCCCCAACAGCGGTAGACCGGAAGCGGCCATGGCGGGGATCTTAAGAGTGAAATTGGGGGGCACCAACTTCTATGACGGCATCGCACAAGAACGCCCCGTTCTCGGCCAAGAAGGACGGGAAGCTGGACCAGGCGACATCGTGTCGGCAGTGAGGATCATGGTGGCAGCCTCTGTGCTAGGCATCTCTCTAGCGGTGAGTTTCAGATGCCTCGCCTGAAGGAACTCGTGCATGGCGGGGATATCTACGGTGCCGCACGAGAACTGAACCGTGCTCCCGCTGAGATTCTTGATTTCAGCGCCAGCATTAACCCGCTGGGCCCCTCTTCGCAAGTCTGGAAAGCCATCACGGCGTCCAGACATCTGTTGAGCCACTATCCCGATCCCCACTGTTGGGATCTGCGGCAGGCGCTGGCCATGTTTTGGCGTATCGATCCGAAACAGATTGTGGTCGGTAATGGTTCCATGGAATTGATCGATGTGCTTCCTCGTGCATTGGGGCTTCATCGGCTCCTCGTCGTCCAGCCCACTTTTTCCGAATATGCCGCTGCGATGGGACGAGCTGGAGGACAGGTTACGGCGCTCTACTCAGACCGAAAAGACCAATATGCCATTCCGATCGATCGCCTCTGTCGGGTGATGGAAACAGGACGGAGCGACGGTCGCTCCATTGATGGAATCGTCATCTGCCATCCCAATAGTCCGACAGGGCAAGCCTGCTCAGCCGATGATGTCGCGCGGTTAGCCATTATCGCCAGGCGGCGAGGTCTTTGGCTGGTGATCGACGAAGCGTTCGCCGACTATTGTCCAGAGCGATCTGTCCTGCCGCAGGCGGCGTCTTGGCCACATGTCGTCGTCTTACGCAGCATGACCAAATTCTATGCCTTGCCGGGGCTGCGGGTGGGATATGCGGTGGCAACGTCTACCGTTGCCCGGCGATTGCGACGGCAGTTGCCGCCTTGGTCAATCAGCGTGATGGGACAGATTGCTGCACTGGCTGCTCTAAGCGATGCGGCACATGCGCAAAAAAGTTTGAGGTTTATGGCGCGAGAGCGCGAACGGTTGAAAGGATTGTTTGCTGCCTTGCCGGGCTGTTCAGTGTTGCCGACATATGCCAATTATTTCTTCGTGGAATTGCCTCGTGGATGGCACGCGAGTGAGGTGTTCGAGCAATTGCGGAATGAGGGGCTGTTGGTTCGGGACTGTTCATCCGTTCCAGGATGCAACACTCGTTCTATCCGACTTGCCGTACGATCCCCCCAAGAAAACGACCGGCTCATCCAAGCCTTGTCGAACCTTCTTCACTGCGAAGCGTTACAATGAAGGACACTTCCAGATATGTCCGCACTTGGCATCAAGTGATTGGACGCACCCTCGTGATCCATCTCGGAGGTCGGAGGCGTGTCCTTTCATCTGCGCCGCAGGGTGGTGGATTCAGATGTGCTTCGCACATCCTCAATCATCAAGTTGACGTGAACCCCAATATGAATGGGCGCTTCCCCGATCCAGCTCGTTACTTGAGAAAACTGGTTTCACAGCTCCGCATCGGATGCCACACTGTCGGACTCATGACCGCCGTACCGATGACACAGCTTGTCACGTCCCGAGTCACGGCTGGGATACTCTGGGTAGAGTGTTTCGCCACAGTCGGCGTCACGAATGCGGTCCGTGCCGGAGAGTGGCCACTGCATTCTGCTCGTAGGAAGGAAACACATTCGACGAGAGTCGGAACGATCAATCTCATCCTGATCACGAACGGTAGTCTCTCAACTTCCGCCATGGTCGGCGCGGTACAGGTGGCTACGGAGGCAAAGACCGGGGTCTTGCGCGACCACACTGTACCGAGTTGGAAAGGTAGAGATCTTGCGACTGGGACAGGGACCGATGCGGTTGTCATCGCATGCCGCTTGCGCGGTGAAGGTCCGCTGCACACCTACAGCGGGACTCATACGATTATGGGCGCACTGGTCGGAAGAGCGGTCTCAAATTGTGTCTCCCGCGGCTTAGCCATAGCAAGAAAATGGGAGAAGACGCACCGATGAAGACACAAGCGATTGGGATTTTCGGTACTGGCTCGGATGTAGGGAAGAGTTTGATCACCGCCGGGATCTGCCGGCTGCTTTCTCGTTCCGGCGTGCGTGTCGCACCGTTCAAAGCCCAAAACATGTCATTGAATTCATTCGTCACTCCTGAGGGTCATGAAATAGGACGGGCTCAAGCCCTTCAGGCAGAGGCCTGCGGGATTCCACCGCATGTTGATATGAATCCGATTCTCCTCAAGCCGGAATCCGACACTTGTTCACAGATCGTTGTCCTTGGCAAGGTATTAGGAAAACGTGAGGCATCGGCGTATTTCGGCGACCGGCAAGGCCTCTGGTCCGTGGTCGAAGAAAGCTACGGTCGGTTGGCCAGGCAGTACGACGTACTCGTGATCGAGGGGGCGGGCAGTGCCGCAGAAGTCAATCTCCGTGAGCATGATCTGGTCAATTGGCCGGTTGCCAAATTGGCTGATGCGCGGGTCCTACTGGTTGCCGATATCGATCGGGGTGGGGTCTTTGCGCAAGTTCTGGGTACCTTAGATTTGTTGGTACCTGACGACCGTGCCAGAGTCTGCGGCGTCATCATCAATAAATTCCGTGGTAATGCCAAGCTATTTGCCGACGGGGTGAGGTTCTTGGAAGCACGAAGCGGGCTGCCGGTGTTGGGTGTTGTGCCGTTTCTCCGCGATCTGATGCTCGACCAAGAAGATAGCCTTGATCTCGCCCCGTATTCACAAACAAGTTTTGTATCCGACCGAGTCAATATTGCCGTCATTTTACTGCCGCATATGAGCAACTTTACCGATTTTAATATTTTGGCGTCGGAAACCGATGTTGCCTTGAAATATGTCGCCTCCCCATCCATGCTTGCCGAAGCCGACGTCGTGATAATTCCAGGTAGCAAAAATACCCTAGCAGATCTCTCCTATTTGAAGGAAAAAGAATATGTCTCTGCGTTGGATAATCATCTGCACAGTCGGCGGGAACTGATCGGCATTTGTGGCGGCTATCAAATGCTCGGCCAAACAATCTCTGATCCTTGCGCGGTCGAGCAAGGCGGGATAAGTGGCGGACTCGGCTACTTGAATACAGAGACGGAGCTCAAGCAAGCCAAGTGCACCACGCAAGTGGAAGCCAGCATGGAAAAAGTCTTCATGGGAGGTCAGCTCTTGGTCCGGGGGTATCAAATTCATATGGGTGTCACGCGACGCGTGAACGATGAACTTCCCTGCTTTAGAGTTCGCCACCGTCATTCGGCACTGCGTGAGGAAGCTCGCCCGTCGAACGCTACGAAAGAAGAAGAGTTCGATGGAGCCATTCGAAAAGACGGTCTTGTGTGGGGCACGTACATCCATGGAGTGTTTGATGAGCCTGGCTTTCGTCGTGTCTGGCTCAATCGAGCGCGTATTGGGAAAGGGCTTCCCCCCCTTGATATTCAGGCTTCGGAATCGGTCACCTCTCGATTACGGGGTGAACTCAATCGGTGGGCCGATCATCTATCAAGCAATGTCGACCTGTCCCATCTTCTCCGATGAAGTAGCTTCTCTGCATTCACCACGTTCATTCTCAGCACTCGTTCCTGCATCAACATTCACGTCACCTCGTTCAAATAAATGTCGATATTCACCGTTTTCTTGCCAACCACCAACAAGTCGTTAGACTGCTTGAGAACAGCACGAATCGGCTTTGTAAGGATACGGACAAATACCTTGGACGCGCGCATGCCGCTGGTGCCGCATGTTCAGTGTGTCCTATTGTGCATTAAGGATAGATTTATTGAAGAGAGAGGAAGGGGTGTATGAGCAAAATCATGGTTATCGATGACTCGTACGCAGAACTGCAGTTGATCGAGTCGTATCTGAAGGCTGCCCAACACACCGTGGTCTCGTTTTCAACAGCGGATGGATTGGAGGACAAAATCGCCTTTGAAAAACCGGACCTCATCGTCTTGGATGTGGTCATGCCGGGCCGCAATGGATTTCAAGCATGCAGGGATTTGAAAACCGATGCTCGCTTCAAGAATATTCCGATTGTGCTATGCACCTCGAAGGGACAGGAAAGCGACAAGTTTTGGGGGCAGCAACAGGGAGCCAACGGACATGTGGTGAAGCCTTTCAAATCGGAGGACCTTCTGCAAGCGGTGAAGCTTGCATTACGCTGAGAGAACCGATACGGCGCGGGACCGCGACACGATGATTTCCATAGGTGAGTTGCCTCAACTTCATTCAGACTCAGTCTCAGCACAGACACAATCCACCGAATCATTGAGGGTTTGTCTGGTTGCACTGGGAACAGAAACATTCGCCATAGACTTACGCCAAGTCGTCGAGGTCTTCGTACCGGAGTCGATCACGCCTGTACCAGGGATGCCTGTTGTGTTGGTCGGTGTCACCAATCTACGTGGAACCATTATTCCTCTTGCGGATGTGAGGGCAATGTTGGGCGTATCCGTTTCCGTCCTTCCGAAATAT
>JAICUC010000367.1 GCA_025936075.1 Nitrospira sp.
GAACAGGCGATGGCTAGACTAGAAGCTATCGTGGGTGAATTAGAGAAGGGAGATCTCCCGCTCGATGAATCGCTAAAGATTTTTGAGGAAGGTATCCGGTTGTCTAAGAACTGTTTAAGAGTATTGGAAGAGGCCGAACGGAAAGTGGAAGTTCTGGTTCAGGACAAGAATGGAAAGAAACAGTTACGCGCCTTCACGTCCGATGACATTGATGTATCGGAATCCGCTGAAGACTCCTAACAGGTCATCCTTCTGACCATCGTTCTTTTCTGAACTTCCTTTTTAATTCTCATGGGTACGAACAAACGGCGCGATAAGGATCGTTGTGACCATGTGCTGGCGGTTCAGGGATTGGCGCAGAGCCGGGATGCTGCCGTTCGGATGATTCTCGCGGGTAAAGTCAAGAGCAACGGGGCGATCGTCGACAAGCCGTCCAGGGTGATTCCCACCGACGCAGTCATCGAGATCATCGGAGAGAGCAGGCCGTTCGTCAGCCGGGGAGGAGAAAAACTGGCGGCCGCCTTGGACGCCTATTCGATCGCACCTCGCGGAATGGTCTGTCTCGATGTCGGATGCTCGACCGGAGGGTTCACCGACTGTTTGCTCCAAAGAGGGGTTGCGAGGGTCTACGCGGTTGATGTGGGATATGGTCAGTTCGATTGGCGGCTTCGGCAAGACCCACGCGTCGTGCTGATCGAACGGACCAACATTCGCTATATGGCTCCTTCCGCCATTCCGGAGCCGGTTGATCTGGTCGTCATCGATGTCTCGTTTATCTCATTGACGAAGGTGCTTCCGCCCGTCACACAATTCCTTCGTTCTCCAGCCCATGTCATCGTCTTGATCAAACCACAGTTTGAAGTGGGAAGGGGGCAAGTGGGTCGGGGGGGCATCGTGCGAGACGACGCACAGCGAATGGAGGCGGCTCAGAGAGTTGTACGGTTCGCGGCACAAATGGGACTGCAGACAATGAAAATCATTGTCTCTCCGATCAAAGGGAAAAAGGGCAATCAGGAAATATTAGCAATCCTTGAGTACAACACCCCGTTTCATGATATGTAAGGGGTGCCATAACTGTTGAGAGTTCATTCGGGAGGGCCAATGAAAGTACTCGTGACCGGCGGCGCAGGATTTATCGGGTCTCATGTGGTGGACCGACTCGTTGAAGAGGGGCATCAAGTCGTCATCGTCGACAACCTGGCCACTGGAAAGCGTAAAAACGTCAACCGTGCGGCGAGTCTTTACAAAACCGACATTACCAGCTGGCGTCTCGAACGGGTCTTCCGAAATGAGCGGCCCAACATTGTCCTCCACCTGGCGGCTCAGATCAGTGTCCGTCGTTCGGTAGAGGACCCGGTATTCGATGCGCAGGTCAACGTCTTGGGAACCATGAACGTGTTGCAACAGGCTGTTCGGTATGGTTGTCGAAAGGTCGTATTCTCCTCATCCGGTGGGGCAATCTACGGTGAACAAGAAACATTTCCGGCCGCTGAATCTCACGCCACTAACCCACTCTCACCCTATGGCATCAGTAAACTGTGCGGTGAACATTACTTGTTCTACTTCCAACGGACAAGCGGGATTCCGGTAGTCAGCCTACGGTATGCCAACGTGTATGGACCGAGACAGGATCCGGAGGGAGAAGCCGGGGTCGTTGCCATTTTCATCCAAAAGATGTTGAACAACGAGCAGCCCATTATTAACGGAAACGGCCGCCAAACACGTGATTTCGTATTCGTGGACGACGTGGCGGAAGCGAATCTAGCCGCCATGGGGCAGAATGCGCACGGAGTGTACAACGTCGGAACAGGTACCGAGACATCCGTCAATGAGTTGTTCCGGATGCTCGCCGGTCTAACCGCTTCGAGCGCCAAGGAAATTCATGGCCCGGCCAAGGCCGGCGAGCAGATTCGCAGCGTGGTTGATCCATCCAGAATCAAACAAGACCTTGGGTGGGAGGTCAAGGCGGACCTCGCCGAAGGACTGAAGCAGACAGTGGAATTCTTCCAAGGGAAGAGCCGATAGCTCACCGGCCCGACCGAGGGAATCGAACCTTGCGCCGACGCTTACGATCTCAGACGAACCTGCCGACTCACGACTGCCGGTATCCCATCGGATCAGTATCGCGCGACACTCCCATCTACTTGGACAGACCATGCATCGATCCCGCCGATCAGGTTCTTCACATTTGAAAATCCCTGCTGTAACAAGAACCCTGTCGCGTCTCCGCTTCGCATTCCATGATGGCAGTAGGCAATGATCTCGGCATTTCTATCCAATTTGGAAAGGGAATTGGGCAGCGTGCCGAGCGGAATGAGGATGGAGTTGTCCAGCTTGGCGAGTTGGTTTTCCCAAGGCTCCCGCACATCCAGAAGCACCAATTTGTCTCCTTTATCGAGTCGTGCCTTCAGTTCTTTTGGTGTAATGGCAAAGCTCATGTCATATTCTCCTCATGACCAGGACGGAATCATAAGCGACCGATGAAAAGGCTGTCAATGCGGCTCACCATGCGGGGGAGACGCAGCCTCCCTCCATGGCTCATACTGTACCGAATTCCCATCGTCCCCGTCGGTCGGGAAGGGTGAGCGCCTGGTCGAGATGTTTGATGAAGTCTGCCCTTGGAATCTCTTCCGCGCCGAATCGGCTGACATGAGGCGAGAATTGTTGGCAATCAATGAGGTGGAAGTTCCAGGCCTGAAGCTGCTTGACGAGTCTCACGAGCGCCACTTTGGATGCATCATCAACTCGCGTAAACATCGACTCGGCAAAGAAGGCCCTTCCTATTGCCACGCCGTACAGTCCGCCGACCAAGCGACCGTTCTGCCATGTTTCCACGGAATGGGCGTAGCCGAGTTCGTGCAAGCGTGTGTAGGCATCCAGCATTTCACCCGTGATCCAAGTTCCTCCTTCGGGATGCTGCGGGCGAGCCCCTGCGCATTGTTCCATGATAGTTCGAAAGCTCGTATCGAGCGTGACGGTGAACACAGCAGGGCGAAGGCGTCGCTTGAGGCTGCGCGAGACATGGAGTTTGTTAGGAAACAGCACGGCGCGAGGATTCGGCGACCACCAGAGAATGGGTTGATCGTCGTTATACCAGGGAAAGATGCCCTGTCGATAAGCTTCGAGTAACCGCTCAGGACAGAGATCGCCTCCTACCGCGAGGAGGCCTTCAGGGGATGCCCGATCAACCGGAGGAAAATGAAGATCGTGCCGATTCAAGCGAAACATCACCATGGGCGATATGTGAAGCGGTGCAAAACGATTACGGCCGGATGAGCCGGAGCTCGGTCATCATCCTTTAGGCTGCTCCGCCGAGGCCAGAATGGGTTGAAACATCGGATCAGCGTTAAGCACAGCCATTAGACGCTCGCTGTGGAGAAAATAGCGCCAAACCTCATCATCTTTTCCCGGTATTTCATCAAACCA
>JAICUC010000327.1 GCA_025936075.1 Nitrospira sp.
ATACAATGTGCTGTTCCGTACCGGGACGGATTTTGCGGTGTTGGATCGATCGCGAGGAGAGTGGGGCGAGCCGGCCGACGATATCACCGCGATGACGATCAACTATCTGCTCAATTCATTGATTCGTTGGGGGACGCTCAAAGGGGCATTCGATGTCTTGTTCCGGCTGTTCTGGGATACCTATGTGGAAACCAGCGGCGATAAGGAAGTGATGGAAACGGCCGCACCGTTCTTCGCCTTTCGCGGTCTGGTCGTGGCCAGCCCGCTCTGGTATCCCAATTTGCCGACTGAGATCAGACGGAGCCTGTTTCATTTCATCGAGAATGTCCTCGATGTGCCGTGCTTTGAACCGGAGCGAGTGAATGAATACTGCGCGCAGTAAAGGCGCCATGAGTCAATCGCCATTCGTCACGGTGCAGATGTATATGAATTACGAGGCCTCACGCACTCCCACAGGCACTCGACTGTCGATGAATGACCAATGACGATCGACACCTCTTCAAAGGCGTTCGCCGTCTGGATCACCGGTTTGCCCGCCTCAGGGAAGAGCACCATCGTGGCCGCGCTCAAGCCGCAGCTTGAAGCGCTGGGATTATCTGTTGACGTGTTGGAATCAGATGCGGTGAGACGCATGCTTACGCCGACTCCGACCTACTCACAGCTGGAGCGTGATCTCTTTTACCGGGCTTTGGCGTTCATGGGCGTGAAGCTCGTATCGCATGGCGTCACGGTCATCTTCGATGCGACCGCCAACAGGCGCGCCTATCGCGACTTTGCTCGAAGCTTGGTTTCGAGGTTCATCGAGGTGGCGGTGGAATGCCCGCTGGAACTGGCCATGCAGCGCGACTACAAGGGGACCTATCAACGCGGACGACGAGGAGAATCCTCTACCGTGCCGGGCTTGCAAGATCCCTACGAAGCGCCGCTGAACCCGGAGGTCAGGATCGATACGATGAAACTCTCAGCCAAGGAAGCAGCAGAAACAATATTGGAATATGTGAAGAGAACAAGAGCAGGCTGATTCTGAAGCTTCACGGCTCTTCTTGCATCGCTGCTTGATGAGGTTCTCCCTCGCTCGATATAGTGTCGCGTCATGTATAAGAAGCCTGCGCCCAGCCGCAGAGAGAGGGGCGGTCCCCTTTCGGAAGCGAAAGCAGATTCCCTTACTTCTACTCCCGCCTCAGCAGCGCTTCTAGCCGCATTTCGCACCCTCGCCGTCAACGATCTGTACACGATGGCTCCGAAGCAGTCTGTTGTCCGGGGGTACGACTATTACCGGCAGCAGCGGCTTCAGCACTATGCCTGGAGTGAGGATCGCGCCATGTTGACCGCGCAGGTGCGGGGAACCAGGCTGTACGAAGTCATCTTTTCTCTCGACGATGGGTTCCTGTCCGCCTCCTGCGATTGCCCGGCATGGGATCCCGACTGGCTCTGTAAACATGTCATTTGCGTCTCTTTTGCCACCAAGCATCTGCTTTCACCTGAGACATTCCAATTGCCAGACCGGCAGCAATCTCACCTCGCCGCGCTCCGAACTGAGTTGCTTGGCGAGCTTGCCGAATCGGGTTCGAGCAAGGGGACAGTCACCTCTCCAAAGGGGGACGGTCTTGCGTCGGGCTATGAAATCGTGATCGATGCCGTCCGGCCGTATCCGCAACTCATGATCCACCGGGACGGTGTGCGGCTTCCTGCAGGGTGGGCTCCCGCGTTGCCGGCCGAGCTGCGTCCAATGCTGAATCCATCTTGGTTTTCATCGGGGTATGGAGACGAGCCCTTACAGCGCTATCTCGGCCGCTCCAAGCACCGATTCCCCATCGTGCTGAAAACCCGCCAAGAATCGATCGCTCTTCAATGGACCCCGTCGGTCCAGTGCCGCAGCAAGACGGAGATTGCCGTCGAGGGCGCGGAGGTGAAAGTTCGCGCGGTCTGTGTGGCGGATGGGATAGCGCTCGACCGGATCGTCCGCTTTCGCCACTTCGTGGCCGATGTGAGAGGCCGTCGCTTGCTTCTTATGGAGGACGAAAGCGGATGGGCTTCGTTTCGCGTGTTGCGAGACGGGTTCAAGGGTTTCAACGCGTATCCGCACGGAGAACCGGGTGAGACGTTGTGCGCGGCGGTCTTGCCGGACGGCCAGGGCTGTGGGCGCCGGCAGGGCATTCATGATGAGATGGAGTTCACCGTCTCACGAGATGAGTTTCAATCCGCGCAGATCGATCTGATCCACAAACAGGCCGACAAAACCCTGCGCGACCTTCTGTTGCGCGTGGATGGGACAGAAACGCAGGTTCATTCTTCTGCCCCTGTGTCGGCGGTCGAAGAGGTGTCGTACTCGTTGATTCTAGCCTCTCTCTCCGACGAGGCCGGCGCGCCGACCGCCGTATGGACGTTGCAGGCGCAATGCCGGCGCGGTGACGGTCCGTTTGCGCCGAGCGCCTCGACCTTTTCCTTCATCTCAGCGTTGGAACAAGGCCGCTCTGTTTCCGCTCCGTTACGGGCGCAGAAACGCAAAGTCGTGCTCTACGGTCTGTTCTTCACGTTGCTCGCGGTCGACGAAGCCAAGGAACGAGACCACCGCATCAAGACGGTGCTGGACCAGACCGATTGGACGCGGAGCATTCGTCTTGAGGCCGCTCAATGGCTGAGACACCATCTGTCTGCGTATGCCAGACCGGATGTGCGATTGCAGATTGAGGGCGAGCAGTGGACGTTGCAGGCGATCGACAAAGGCCGCGAAATGTTGCTGTACCGGATTCCATTCGAGGTCTTTGGTTTGGACGCCTTTCGCGGGATGCAGCCGTACGATGCCATGACGCTCGACTCCCAGGTGCTGTTCCAACGTTTGCCGGACCTCTTGGAAAAACTGACGGCAGCCGGGATCACATTGCTCTACGAAGACCAGCCGCTCCGGACCACCCGATGGGACTGCTCCGTGCAAGTCGGACGACCGGACAGAGAGGAGACCGGGATCGAATGGTTCGAGATCCGGCCGGAAATTCGCTGCGACGGCATGTCGGTCAATGAGGCGGAATTGCGGCAGGCTCTCCGGCAGGGCGGGTTGATCCGGACGACGCACGGTTTGCGGGTTTTGGACAGCCGGACCATGGAAGGGCTGCGCGCGATCATCGGCCTCACGGGTGAGGCCCGGGCGGATCGGAAAACAGCGGAGGTCGTACGCGTGCCCAGGTTGCAGATCCTCGACTGGCTGGCGTTGCGAGAGCAGGGCATCCCCGTGTCGTTGCCCGCCGAGGACGAGGCGGTGCTGGCACGTTTGCTGGGATTCGAGCGGATCGAGAAACCGCTGTTGCCGAAAGGCGTGCATGCGGTGCTTCGTCCCTACCAACGGGAGGGCTATGCCTGGCTGACATTTCTCTACGAACACCGGTTCGGCGCCTGCCTGGCCGACGACATGGGATTGGGGAAGACTCTCCAAACCATCTGCCTGCTGGCCGCCATCGCGGAAGGACGCATCAAGGCGGCTCGCGGCGTGAAGGGACCTCATCTGGTCGTCGTGCCGACGAGTCTCCTCTTCAACTGGGAACAGGAACTGGCGCGTTTCGCGCCCCGCTTGAAGGTCCATGTCTACAGTGGGAACGATCGGGAGCTCGATGCCGAAGACGGCGAGGTGGTGATCACGACCTATGGGCTTGCGCGCCGCGACATCGAGATCTTGGAGCGGATGACCTTCCACGTGATCGTGTTCGATGAGGCGCAGGCGGTAAAGAATATCCTGGCGGACACAACGGGCGCGGTCCGCCGACTCAAGGGGCGCTTCAAGATCGCGCTGACCGGCACGCCGATTGAGAACCACCTGGGCGAGTATTTCTCCGTGATCGACCTGTGCGTGCCCGGACTCCTCGGGGAATACGATCGGTTCAAAACGGACGTGAAACGGATCGCGGGTCGCACGCTCGATCGGTTGCTGCGCCGGACACGGCCCTTTATTCTACGACGGGCCAAAGCCGAGATTCTCCGTGACCTCCCGCCGAAAACGGAGCATGAGGTGTTCCTCGAATTGACCGACCGCCAAAAGGCGCTCTA
>JAICUC010000120.1 GCA_025936075.1 Nitrospira sp.
GAATGTAGAAAACCTAGTCTTGACAGGTTCGGCGGCGATCGACGGAACCGGAAACGATCTCAATAACACGCTCACGGGCAATAGCGCGGCCAATGTGCTGATGGGGCTGGCGGGCAACGACACGTATGTGATCAGCGCCGGCGATACAGTCGTCGAATCTGCAAACAACGGCACGGACACGGTTGTCAGCAGCCTCACCCACACTCTCGCAGCCAACGTGGAGAATCTGACTCTTGTCGGTTTCAACAGGATCAGTGGAACAGGCAACAGCTTGGACAATGTGCTCAACGGGTTGCTCAATCTTGCGGGCAATACCTTATCCGGAGGAGCCGGTAACGATATCTACATTATGGGTGCGGGCGACACGGTGGTGGAGGCCACGGGCGGGGGAACGGATACGATTCAGACCAGCATGTCCTATACCCTCGGTGCCAACATGGAAAATCTTGCATTGGATGGAACCGGTGCCATCAATGGAACCGGCAATGGGCTCAATAATACGCTCACCGGCAACAGCGCCAACAATGTTTTGAGTGGGGCAGGCGGCAACGATATGCTTCGCGGTAGTAGGGGCAACGACACGCTCACCGGCGGCAGTGGAAATGATACCTATCTTTTCGACCGAGGCGACGGACACGATGTCGTACGAGACAATAGCGGCACGGCTGACAAGCTGCTCTACGACCCTGGGATCGATCCCCTAGATCTCGTGATCAGTCGCCAAGCGAACGACCTGCGATTGGCCATCCACGGCTCGACCGATTCGGTCACGATTCAGAACTGGTATACCAGTTCGTTGAATCGGACGGAAATGATTGAGGTTGGTAATGGGCAAACGCTGCTCAACACGCAAGTCGATTTGTTGATCCAAGCGATGGCGGCTTTTACGCACCAGACCGGCCTCACCTGGGACCAAGCGATCGATCAACGACCGCAGGATGTGCAGGCCGTATTAGCAGCCAGCTGGCAATAGATACTGAGTAGACCGGCTCAGGATTCAGACGACTGAGTTAGTCGCTCGGCGGTTCGAAGTGTCCCGAGGGGCGTTGTTGCCAAGGCACGGTCGCCTGTTGGGACTGCTTGACCAAACTACGTAGGCTCATTTCGGCGGCGCGCAAGAGTTTTGGATCACCGGCTTGTATGAGCGTCGTTAAAAGGACATAGAGTGATCGATCGGCGTGAGATCCTGCCAAGATTCGATCCGTCACCGGATCAAGCTGAGATCTGTCCGGTTCCTCACTCTCCGTTGAGTCTGTGAAGAGATATTCGAAGGATCGGGGGTTGTCGAACAGCCAAGAGGGAGGTATGCCAAGCGCGGACGCAAGTGCTTCAAGCATAGCCGTCGTCGGATCCGTCTGATCCGCCTCGATCTGTTCTAGGAGCGCAGTGGAAATGCTGGTCGCGTCTGATAACGACTCAATGGATCGGTTTTTGTAGAGTCTCCAGCCCTGGATGAATAGCCCTATCGACATGGAGGCAATGATACACAATGAAGAAGTACGCTTCAATAAATTCACTCGTTAAAAATCTATTTTTTATTATAAAAATCAAGTGCTTATTAGCTCTTTAAAGATCAGGCATGAAATCGGTATAATGCCGGAGCGAGTTTCATCTCGATGAAGGAGGTGGGAATTTATGTTGGGAACCGATATTCGTGGCATCATGGCTGAGGAAGAAGAGGTCCAGCGTCGTCAGGAGGCCCTCAAATCTCTCATGACGATGAGAAGCAGGCAGCTTCGAGAATCTTTAGAAGATCGAATCAAGCGTGCCAGGAGCAGCGGAGATTGGACACAGCTTTCTAAGGCGGAATGCGCCAATCTGCATAAGCGAGAAAAGGCCCACTTGAAGTCTCAGCTGGAACAGCTACAGTTTGAGCAAACTCGGACTCGAGGAAAACTGACTGCACTGAAGCGAGCTAAGGCGAGGGCGCAGCGTATTCGTGCTGCGGAAGCAGCCTCTGAACGAAGACGCCGGTGATCGACTGCCGTGACTAGGGTGGGTCGTATGTTCTTCAGTGCGATGAGGGAGGGTTTAGAGACATAGTGGGTGCAGAGCAGCATCTACCGGCTCTCACTCGTGCGCAGGCCTCGCTGATCCGGCAACTGCTTCGCGATAAGAGAACCAGATCCAGAGAAAAAGCCTTTGTTCTTGAAGGGGTCAAGTCCTGTCTTGATCTGATTTATCGGTACCCACGATTTATTCTCAGTCTGATCGTCTCGCCGCGTTTTCTCTGTGCCGAAGCCGAGGCAGACCGAAGGGCGCGCATGACATTGCCTGCGCGCCAGTTCGTTTGCTCGGACGCTGGGTTTGAAAAGTTGACCGATGTGGAGATGCCGCAAGGGATTCTGGCCGTCGTCCGGCAACCTGCGTGGGACGAGGTGCAGGTATTCGGGCGGACGAACGCGTTGGGCATCTATGGGGATCGGTTGCAAGATCCGGCAAATGTCGGCGCGATTATCAGGACCGCCGCGGCTTTGAATCTGTCCGGAGTGTGGTTAAGCGCCGATTCCGCCGATCCTTTCAGTCCCAAGGTGGTTCGTGCCACAGCCGGCACCATCCTGAGCATTCCGGTCTTTCATCCTCGGGACTTTCGCGCATTCTCCTCGTATGGATGTGAAATCTATTCGACGGTCCTGGCTTCGGCTGATATGGTTCCCATCAGGAATATTCGGACAATACCCGGCCGTCTTATGATTGCGGTCGGAAACGAAGGAGCGGGATTGGCTCCGGATGTCGTGAAAGCATCCAGCATCAGATTCTTTATTCCATTAGCCGAGGGGGTGGAGTCGTTGAATGTCGCCGCGACAGCGGCGATTTCGGCGTTCTACTTCAGCGGATTGCGACTCGACTCCGGTGTTGGATCGACGAGATCACGCCGTTCGGCGTAAAGGTTTGAAATATGGAATGCATTCGGCCTACTATATGCGGCTCATGATGTTCAGGCAGGAAACGGGAATTGGAATAGGGCTGGCGCTGGTGTGTGCGATCGGGCTTGGACTCGGCACGGACATGGCCTCTGCCCAATCCAGGTTTGGCGCGGACACGGCCTCTGTCCAATCCGATGGGCAGCCGTACAGCCTCGACATGATCATTGCTCTCGCGTTGGCGAAAAACCCTGTCGTCGGCTTGGCGGAAGGACACATCGAACAGCAGAAGGGGCAGCAGACAGCAGCCGGTGCCTATCCTAATCCCACTGTGACCGGTCATGGAGGGCATGGGAAGCTTAAAGACACGATCGTGGGTCCCCCGGAGAATACGACGTCGGTCACCGAATACAACGTGGTAGTCGGGCAACCGATCGAATGGCCGGGAATGCGGACCGCTCGGCAACGAGCGGCAGATCTCGGATTGGCGACGGCCAATGTCGGCATGTTGGAGACCCAATTGAATTTGGCGTCCCAGGTCAAAGTCGGCTTCTATGATCTGCTGTTGGCTCAGCAGGGCGCCGACCTCGCGCGCCAGAATCTTGACATTGTCGAGGGTGTGGCTCGGATCGTGAAGGCAAGGGTCAAATCGGGCGAAGCCCCGCAATTTGAATCCATCAAGGCGGAAGTGGAAGTGCTGAAAGCGCGGCAGCAACTGGTACGGGCGGATAATCTGGTTCGCATCAACCGCGTGGCCGTTGACACCTTGACCGGTGGTGCGCTCGGGCCGTTCTATATGATCTACGGCGAATTCAGGATCCTTCCTCGTGATCTGCACATTGAAGGTTTGATGGCCCGCATGGTGGAGCAGCATCCGACCATCCAGCGTTTGCTGAAGTCCGTCGAGCAATCGGATTGGAAGATTGAATTTGAACGGCAGGCGCGGGTGCCGACCATCACCGTCAACGGCACGTATTGGCGTGAAATCGGCCGAGAAGCGTATCAAGGAGGACTCTCTGTCCCCGTGCCGCTCTGGTACCGGCGTCAGGGAGAAATTGCTTCGTCGTTAGGCGCGAAGCGTCGTGAGGAAGCCGAGCTGCTCCGGATACGCAATGAACTGGGGCGAGCCGTCCATCAGCATTATCAGGATGTCCGCACCACGGCGGAGTTGATCGATGTGTTCGATAAAGGGTTGCTGAAGCAGGCCCAGGAGGCTTTGCGGCTTGCGCAGTTTAGTTTCCAGCAGGGAGCGTCCAGCTTGCTCGAAGTCTTCGATGCACAACGTGTGCAGCGGCAGATTTTAGTGGATTATGCTCAAGCGCGGCACGACCTCTCTGTCTCGCTGGCACGGCTCGAACAGGCGGTAGGGGGAACATTGTGAGAGGCCTATTCGGCGCAATGGGAGGTCCGTCATTATCGATCGGTCGAGGCATGGGCCGTCTTCTGTTCGGTTTGATGGTGGTGATGGAATCAGGCTGTGATAAGACGCCGAGTGATGTGGTGGCCAGTAAGCCGCCTGCCGTAATCTCATCATCTCCAGGTTTCATTACGCTGTCGGCGGAGGAGTCGTCACGAGTGGGGCTTATGGTTCAGCCGGTGGCGCGCAGCGATTTTCGAACACACCGCGACTTTCCTGCGATCGTACAACCCAATCAACGGAACATGGCGGAGATTACGGCCTTGGTTCGAGGCCGAGTCGTCGAAGTGTATGCGGACTTCGGGCAAGAAGTGAAAGCCAATGCTCCCTTGGCCATTCTCTACAGCAGCGAGCTCGGGCTGGCTCAATCCGCCTATCTCAAGGCCAAGGCCAGGCTCCACGTCGCTGAACAGGCGTATAGTCGGGCTCAATTCCTTCTGAAAGAGCAGGTGATCGGCGAAGCAGAAGCCCAACGCCGACAGGCCGAGCTGCTGAGCATTCAAGCGGAGGCCAATGAGTCGCGTGATCGCTTGAAGTTGCTCGGTATGGACAAGGAAGAGTTCGGCCGTCTCGACCGCAGCCGACAGATTCGATCCGTCGTGCCGATCGTGGCTCCCTTCGCCGGTCGCATCATCGGGCGCAAGTTGACACGAGGTGAGGTGGTAGAGACGACCGATAATTTATTTGTGATCGCCGATCTTTCGGAAGTCTGGGTTCAAGCCAATATTCCGGAGAAGGACATTCCGTTCGTCCATGCGATCCATGCGTCGGGCGGTACGCAGGTGGAGGTGCGAATCAACGCCTATCCAAAAGAAATGTTCAAAGGCACCATCACCTACGTCGGCGATGTATTGGATCCGGTTACACGTACCATGCAGCTCAGGATTGAATTGCCGAATCGGGATGGGCGACTCAAACCGGAAATGTTCGCCACGATTCGACTCTTTTCCGAAGCCCAGCCAGATCGACTGGCGGTGCCGGAGGCCGCGTTACAACGCGATCAGGGGCGTACCTTCGTCTTCGTGCAACGCAACACGAATGAGTACGAGTTGCGAGAGGTTCACATCGGCGAATCCAATGGAACGGTCACGGCGATCCTCGGTGGCTTGAACGAGGGAGAGTCGGTCGTGACGCACGGCGCGTTTGTCTTGAAGTCCGAGTTGCTGAAGAAACCCGTCTGATGGTCTCCCGCCTCCTCGACATTTCCTTGCGTCAGCGGATGCTCGTCATCATCTGCGCGCTCATGATCGGGGCCGGAGGGATTTATGCCTTTCGGACCATTCCGATCGATGCCTTTCCCGATGTGACCAGCGTTCTGGTCCAGGTCGTGACGAAGGCTCCGGGGCTGTCGCCGGCCGAAGTCGAGCGTCTGGTGACCTATCCGATCGAGTTACAGCTCACCGGTGTGCCGTCTCTCACGGAAATGCGTTCCCTCACGAAAGTCGGTCTCTCGCTTATCACGATTGTGTTCGATGACTCGATGGACATCAACCTGGCCCGTCAACTGGTGCTCGAGCGATTGCTCGAAGTCGAGGAACAGCTTCCTCCGGGAGCCGAGCCGATGCTGGTACCCAACAGTACCGGACTGGGAGAGGTGTATCAATACTATCTGGAGAGCCCTCCGGTCTCCGCTGCCGCTGCCGACGCGGAACATCAAAGTTTGATCCGACAGCGCACGATTCAAGATTGGGTGATCCGGCCCCTCTTGAAAAGCACACCGGAGGTCATCGACGTCAATTCGATGGGTGGGTATGTCAAGCAGTATCAGGTGTTGATCGAGCCGGGCATGCTGCGCAAATACAGCCTGACCCTTCGCGACGTGTTCGATGCGGTGGCGAGAAATAATGCCAACGCCGGCGGAAATATTCTGGAAAAACATGCTGAGAAATACATTGTGCGCGGGATAGGGCTGATCCGCTCGCTTCAGGACATCGAACGGATCGTGGTCAAGGAAACCGGCGGGACTCCGGTCTATGTCTCCGATGTGGCACAAGTCGTGATCGACCATGCCGTCAGACATGGGGCGACGGTCCTGAACGGGGATCGCGAGGTCGTCAGCGGGATCGTCCTCATGTTACGGGGAGGCAATGCTCGGGATGTCGTCGAGGGGATCAAGGCCCGCATTGATGAAATCCATGCCAAGCGCCTGCTGCCGGACGGATTGCGCATTGTGCCGTTTTACGACCGCATCGAACTGATCACCGAGGCGTTGAATACGGTCTACAAATCATTGGCCGAAGGTGTGGTGCTCGTGATCGTCGTGTTGTTCCTTTTTCTTGGGAACATTCGCAGCGCGCTGATCGTCGTGGGCACGCTGGTATTGGCGCCGCTTGCCACATTTATCGTCATGGGGCAAATCGGGTTGACCGCCAATCTGATGTCGTTAGGAGGGCTGGCGATTGCGATCGGTATGATCGTCGATGGGTCGGTCGTCGTGGTGGAGAACGTCTATCGGCATCTGTCTCATCAGCCTTCCCTGCCACGGGTACAGTTGGTGACGGCGGCCGTGAAAGAAGTCGGGCAGCCGGTGGTGTTCGGCATTCTCATCATTATCCTTGTCTTTCTGCCTCTTCTGTCTCTGCACGGCATGGAAGGCAAGATGTTCAAGCCGCTGGCCTATACCATCATGATCGCCCTGATGGTGTCGCTTGTGTTGTCGCTCACCCTGTCTCCGGTACTCTGTTTGTTGGCGCTGAAGCAGGGGAGCGAAGAAGATCCGTGGATCGTCAGACAAGCCAAGCGTCTTTATGCTCCGGCGCTTCGATGGGCCCTCGGACATCGAACCGCCGTATTGATATTGGCTGTCGGCGCATTGGTCGGCGCTCTTGCGTTAGTGCCTTCATTGGGCACCGAATTTATTCCCATTCTCAACGAAGGATCAGTCGCTCCTCAAACCATTCGATTGCCGAGCGTGTCGCTTCCCGCTTCCATCGAGATTGAAAAGCGCATGCAGCAGGCGATCATGGAATTCCCCGAAGTCGAGATGGTCGTCTCCAAGATCGGCCGAACCGAGTTGGGGAATGATCCGCAGGAGCCGAACGAGAGCGATCCGGTTGTTCGGCTGCGCCCATTAGATCAATGGACCACGGCAAAGACCATGCCGGAATTGATGCAAAAGTTCCGTGAACGTTTGACGAGCGTTTCCGGAGCCACGTTTCTTATCAGCCAACCCATCCAACAACGAGTCGATGAGTTGATTTCCGGTGTCCGCACAGAAGCGACCGTGAAGTTGTTCGGCGATGACTTGGAGATGTTGCGGAACAAGGCTCAGGAAATCGCCGAGGTCTTAGGGAGCGTGCAAGGCGTGAAAGATATCAAGGTTGAGCAATTATTTGGACAACCTTATCTCACCATCGATATCGATCGCGGGAAAATCGCTCGCCACGGCATCAATGTCTCCGACGTGCGGGAGATCATCACTACCGCCATCGGGGGACATGCGGCGACACGCGTCTATGAAGGACAGCAACGATTCGATTTGTTCGTGCGGTTCCCGGAGCAGTACCGAGACAGCGTCGAAACCATCAGTAACATTCTACTCAGCGATCAGACCGGCGCGCTGATTCCTCTGGCGGACCTCGGAACCGTTCAGTTGGAGGAAGGCCCGGGTCGGATCAGCCGGGATCAGCTTCAACGGTATGTGTCGATCGGCTTCAATACGATGGGGCGAGACATCGGGAGTCTCGTCACGGAAGCGCAGCAAAAGATCACCGAACGAGTCGTGCTTCCTTCCGGCTACCGGATTACCTGGGGCGGATCATTTGAGAACATGGAACGGGCAATGGCAAAGCTGCGGGTCATTGTTCCGATCACGATCGGGCTGATCTTTTTCTTGCTGTATTCAACCTTCAATTCACTTCGCCAGGCAACCCTGATTATCTTGAATCTGCCCTTTGCGCTGATCGGCGGCGTGGTCGCGCTTTGGTTGACAGGAGAGTATCTCAGCGTGCCGGCGTCGGTCGGCTTAATCAATCTCTTCGGTGTGGCGGTGTTGAACGGGATTGTGCTCGTCTCCTATATGAATAAACTTCGGGAGGACGGCCATAGTTTGGACGAAGCGGTTATCTCAGGGGCGCTGCTTCGGCTACGCCCCGTCTTGATGACGGCGTTGGTCGCGCTCTTGGGGTTGGTCCCCTTGGCGTTTAGCAATGGGATCGGATCGGAAGTGCAGCGTCCGTTGGCGATTGTCGTCATCGGCGGCCTCGTGAGTTCGACATTGCTGACCTTGATCATGCTGCCGGTTCTCTATCGGTGGCTCGAAGGCCGCTCGAAGGACCCGGTGGATCGAGGGGAACCACAAACCGGATCGATAGGTGATGGGCACCGAACAGTGGGCGAAGTTCCCCATGGTAACGGCGAGCCGCGCTTCACTCGACACCCAGGCGAGATACCGTCGATGTGATGGATGAATCGACTGAAGAAGGGCCAGCCTTGGTCGGTATGGGCAAGATATTCATCAAGATGGTCATGGGGCTAGCGGCAATCGTAGTGGCAAGTCAGCTCGCGATCGCTGCCCCGAAGGAGGCCGATTCACCGAGTGCCGACTATGCCGATGGCAAAAGGATTTTTACTCGACATTGTGCGGGCTGCCATGGACCAGAAGGAAAAGGCGATGGGTACCGACTGCTTGGTCCTGAACCTGCCAATCTTACAAGGCCGGCGACGAAAACAAAATCGGATGCGGCCCTCCTGCACATCATCCACGAAGGAAAGCCCAACATGCCTTCATGGAAAGTCCGCTTGTCGGAAAGTGAGAGCCGCGCTGTACTCACCTATATCCGGACCTTGGCAAAGTAGAGAGAGCCGTCCGAATCCGCTACTTGAACCACGTGTCAGCTTCTGGTCAAAAAGGAGCACGCATGGCAATTCTTTTGAGCCGGTATTGCTGAAGTCATCAGTGCAACTGGAGAGGCTGAGCTGGAATGGTGCCGAGGGACAGAATCGAACTGTCGACACCAGCCTTTTCAGGACAAGAAGAA
>JAICUC010000333.1 GCA_025936075.1 Nitrospira sp.
CCTTGCGCGGGAACGTTTTCTGGCATTCCTCAAGGAATTACCCCAGCAGTTCCAGATCGATTACAAGAAGACGGTCATTGGAGGATTTTCGCAAGGGGCGATGCTCACCTGCGATGCCGTCTTGCATACCGACTATCCGTTCGCAGGCTTGGTGCAACTGTCCGGTAATTTGCTGGCTCGGGCCATCTGGAGCCCGCTCATTCCTAAACGGAAGGGATTGCCGGTCTTTCAAAGCCACGGCACGCTGGACGACATCCTGCCGCATATCGGCGCGGAGCATCTGCGCGACGCACTGACCCAATCGGGCCTCGCCGTCGAGTGGCAAAGCTTTCGAGGGGGACACGAAATTCCGAAATCCGTGCTGCAGCGACTCAATATGTTCATCATAAAGACATTCAACGCATGAGCATGCAGCCATTCGAGCTCACAGGCGCGGACGGCAAGCGCATCAAGGGTGATCGCCTCGATGGGACCGATCGGCGGATTCTGTTCGTCACCGGCTTTTTGTCCAAGCGCTGGGGCAACAAGAGCAAGATGTTGGCGCAATGGTGCCGAGAGCGAGGGTGGGGGTTCTGTTGTTACGACGTGCGCGGGTTCGGCGATTCGGAAGGACAGTTCACGGACTACACGCTTTCCGATTGGATCGCCGATGCACGCGCCGTCCTGGGCACGCTTCAATCAAAGATGACCATCGTGGGCAATTCGTTAGGCAGTTGGATCGCTTGGTTGGTCGCGCAAGAGTTTCCCATCGTTGAAGAGCTCATCTTGATCGCGCCGGCATTTAACATGATGGGCGAGCGAGCCAGGACCATCTCCAAGGAACGGCTCCATGACTGGCATACCGCCGGATGGATGCCCTGGGACGACGACCCGTTACACAAAGACTGGCCGTTGACCTGGAAATGGGTGGAGGAGAGCGAAGCGTATTGGGCCAAGACTTTTGATGTCGTTCGTCACGTCAAGACGACGATTCTTCACGGTCTTCAAGATACAGTGATCTTGCCGGAAGGCAGCAAGTCCTTTGCCAATGAACTGCTTCGCCGCAATTCAAGTTTTCCGATAGATCTGCGGCTGATTCCGGGCGACCATCGGCTCAGTAGTCCCGAACATCTGGAACAGTTTCGCCGATTGATCATGAGGGAGGCTTGATGCTGGTGTTGATCCACAAAGAATGCGGCGGTCCAGCGTTGGAAGAATCGCCGGTCGGCGAAGTCTGCGCGATTCCGGTCGATCGCTTCCCCTTTCCTTGTTTCACCTGCCTTGAGGAGATTGTCGACGAATCCGAAGTGCGGTTGTCGGAAGAGCTGGGGATCTGACTGAAGCTGTTGTGCTGAAACCGAAAGGTCGGACGATGATGACGGCGGCCCTTGGTAAATAAGCAGAGAGGCGGTTCACGGCATTTGCTTATCGAGGTCTGTTGTGCTCAGCCCGTCCCCTTTGTTAAGGTGACCGGTCTTTAGCTCTTCCAGCGAGAGGAATGTATGGCAACAAACGATAAACAGGTCATTTTTTCACTCGTCAACGTCGGAAAGGTCTATCCGCCGAAGCGGCAGGTGCTGCGGGAGATCTACCTTGGCTTCTACTACGGAGCGAAGATCGGTGTGCTGGGCTTGAACGGTTCAGGCAAGAGTTCGCTGCTTAAAATCATTGCGGGAGTCGACCCGAACTACACGGGCGAAATCACCAGATCTAAAGGCTACAGCGTGGGCCTGCTTGAACAAGAACCCCAGCTCGATGCGAACAAAACGGTCAAGGAAGTGGTCGAGGAAGGGAAGGCCGACTTAGTGGCACTGCTGCACGAGTACGAGGCGGTCAGCAACAAGATCGGCGAGGTTGGGCCTGATGAGATGGAAAAGCTGCTCGACAAACAGGCGCAACTGCAAGAGAAGATCGAAGCAGCCAACGGCTGGGAATTGGAGAACCAACTTGACATCGCGATGGATGCGTTGCGCTGCCCACCCGCCGATCAGAAGGTGGGGACTCTGTCGGGTGGTGAAAAACGTCGGGTAGCGCTCTGCCGCTTGATGATCCAAGAGCCGGATATTCTCTTGCTCGACGAGCCGACGAACCATTTGGATGCGGAATCCGTGCAATGGCTTGAGCAGCATCTCCAACAATACAAAGGCACGGTCATTGCCGTGACCCACGACCGATACTTTCTCGACAATGTCGCAGGATGGATTTTGGAGTTGGACCGAGGCCACGGAATTCCGTTCCAAGGCAACTACAGTTCTTGGTTGGAGCAGAAGAAGGACCGCTTGGAAAAAGAGGAGAAGGCGGAGTCGAAGCGGAAGAAGACGCTGGAGCATGAGCTGGAGTGGATCAGGATGTCGCCGAAGGCTCGGCAGTCCAAGGGCAAGGCGCGCTTGAATCGCTACGAAGAACTGGTCAACCAAAAACAGGACCAGGTGGCGGAGGATCTGGAGATTTACATTCCACCTGGGCCGCGGTTAGGCGATGTGGTGGTCGAAGCCAACGGCATCAGCAAGGCCTACGGCGACAAGGTGCTGTATGAGAGCGTGAACTTCAGCCTGCCGAAGGGGGGTATTGTCGGCGTGATCGGCCCGAACGGCGCAGGGAAGACGACGATGTTCAGGATGATCATCGGCAAGGAGAAGCCGGATGCCGGATCGATCAAAGTCGGCGAGACTGTCAAGCTTGGCTATGTCGATCAGGATCGGAGTCTGGACGGCACCAAGAGCGTGTACGAGGTGATCTCTGACGGTCAGGACATTGTGAAGCTGGGCAAAACCGAAGTGAATGCCCGCGGCTACTGCGCCCGCTTCAACTTCGCGGGGACGGATCAACAGAAAAAGGTCAAAGATCTCTCGGGCGGCGAACGCAATCGCGTGCATCTCGCACGCATGCTGAAGGAAGGCGCCAATCTCATTATTTTGGACGAGCCGACGAACGATCTCGATGTGAATACTTTGCGGGCGCTTGAAGAAGGGCTGGAAAATTTCGCCGGCTGTGCCGTGATCAGCAGCCACGACCGCTGGTTCCTCGACCGAATCGCCACTCATATCCTCGCCTTCGAAGGCGACAGCAAAGTCGTCTGGTTCGAAGGGAACTACAGCGAGTACGAAACGGACCGTAAGAAACGCTTGGGCAAAGAGGCCGATCAGCCGCACCGAATCCGCTACCGCAAGCTCACACGTAGCTAAGGTCTTTACCTTGGTGCCGCCCCTGGACGGCACCTTTCCGGCAGGTCGAACCGGCTGTCCGGCAATCTTTGGGTGATGGGCATCTCACCGGAACGATTCTCTTTACTCCGAATGTCTCCGGCTCTTCGCCAAAGGAGCCGGTGAAATGATCGAGGTATGAGAAAGAAAACTCCGCCACTTCCTCGAAGTTCTCAAGATCCCCAGTAAAAAGCCGATATAAGTCGAGAGCAGAGAAAGCGCCATCGAGTCGTTACGAATAGGCGATGGCATCCGGCCGGTATTCGTCGGTCCAGTCTTGGGCCACGTTCCTCCGCAGCGCACCGCGCGACATGCCTGTCTGGTGACGAAACCGGCACGAGCAGGACATAACTTTCACTATACGCATGGTTCTCGCCCGGGCTTCGTCATTGGTTACGAAGACCTTTATTTGTACGGTACTCTCATGACCGATGAACATTCCGACCAAACCGACTCGCCGGCAATACCAATCGGCACAGACCCTTGGGCATTCGCCTTTGAGGACAACGGCGTCGGCCTATGGGAGTGGGATACCACGACAAACAGACTGGTACTCTCAAAGGGATGGAAAGATCTCTTCGGTTATGCGAAGGACGAAGTCGGTGAATATTTCAACGGATGGTCCTCTCTCATCCATCCGGAGGATCGTTCAACAGCCATGGCTCATATTCAGCGATCCGTTCAGGGCGAGATTCCGGTATTTACGAGTGAACACCGCATACGATGCAAGGACGGATCGTACAAATGGGTACACG
>JAICUC010000104.1 GCA_025936075.1 Nitrospira sp.
ACGCGGGAGCGGACGCCCACGATGGTGACATCGAAACGCGTCGTCAATGCCCTCGAGGAGGCTGCGAGTTCATTCGCCACACTGAAGGTGTCAAGAAGGGTCGATAAACCAGTATCGAAGGTGTCCTGAAGTGCCAAGAGGTAAATTCGCATGGCTAGAACTGTAGCATAATTGGCATTCTTGCCAATAGACCATACTTGGTCCACACGCTAGGATACGTACGGCAATGAGGTCAACGTCAGAAAGGATGGAGAACATGGTACGAACGGCATTGTTGGTGCGGTTGCAGGCTAAACCAGGGAAGGAAAGGGAAGTGGCTCGTTTTCTCGAAGAGAGCCTTGCCTTAGCGAATCAGGAAGCCGCCACGCCGATTTGGTTTGCCCTTAAATTTGGACCTGCTGAATTCGGCATCTTTGACGCGTTTGCCGATGAAGCAGGGCGTAAGGCGCATCTGGGGGGACAAATTGCGGCAGCACTGATGGCAAAGGCTCCAGATTTGTTGGCTCAACCACCACAGATCGAACAAGTCGATGTGCTCGCTGCGAAGATTTCGCACTAAGCGGACCGAGTGCTACGGCAAGGTCGCCGATGACCAGACGACGCAGTTGATCGCAGCAGAGCTTCGAATGCGATGGCGCCAATAATGATCGTCACGTGGTTCGACCCGAGCACAAATTAGAAGGTTTCATATGACGAAATATGCACACTGGGCCCCCATTCCACTGCGGCTGATCGTTGGTTACGGATTCATGGCACACGGGTATGCGAAGGTCCTCAAAGGGCCGGAGCGTTTTGTCGATATCGTACAGGCCATGGGAGTTCCAATGCCCGAACTCATGGCGTGGGCGACTATCATTATTGAGCTCGTAAGTGGATTGGCCGTCCTGCTCGGTGCGTTTGTGCTGGTGTTTAGTATTCCTATGGCGATCATCTTGCTGGTCGCTGCGTGTACCGTTCATCTGCCTTACGGATTTAGTTCGATCAAACTGCAGACAGTGACGGCGACGGGTGCTCAGTTCGGTCAGCCTGGGTACGAATCTGCCATTCTGTACCTGGCGTGTCTGGCCGCTCTTGTGTTATGGGAAGCAGGGCCATATTCGATCGATTCGTGGCGCGCAGCTCTCAAGACATCCGCTCATCATTCCTTGTTAAAAAGTTCTTCATAGAAAGGAAAACTGAGTGACATTTGTGAAACCCGATATGAGCTCGTTATTGGAGAGGGCTCTATACGGTTTCAATGCATCAACACTACAACCTACTGGCTCAATTCCGATCACACATACTCTTGACCTCTTGGAACTTCCGCAAATAGTCCCATCAAATGGTCGCGATGGTCTTGCCTATCGTACCGGTTCTAGCCCAGTATATGACGCCCGAACGGCCGCGATCTCGTGATCCTGTATAAGAACTGATGCTATTTTAATAGGTGGGCATGCTCGATCTTCTCGCCTACGATTTCATGCAACGGTCTCTTCTCGCCGCCGCGATGGTGGGGGGGCTTTGCTCGGTCATCGGCGTGTTTGTGGTCCTGCGGGGATTGGCGTTTGTCGGCGCAGGGACGTCGCATGCTGCATTCGCCGGTGTGGCACTCGGCTACTTGATGGGATGGTCGCCATTGCTGCCGGCCATTGTGTTCGGCCTTGCGACGGTCTGGATTACCGGGTGGGTCGAAGAACGTGGCCGAATGAAACTGGATGTTTCAATCGGCATTCTTTATACCACGACTATGGCACTGGGCATTCTCTTTATCGGACTGATGAAGACCTACAATGCCGAAGTGTACGGATATTTATTCGGCAGTGTGCTATCGGTCACTCCGGAGGAACTGCAGATCATCGGTGCGTTGAGTGTGCTCGTATTGGGACTCCTTCTGCTGTTTGCCAAAGAACTCTATTTCATCGCTTTCGATCAAGAAATGGCCGAAGCGTCAGGGGTGCCCGCACGACAGATATTTTTTCTCCTCCTGACATTGGTCGCTCTGACGGTGGTCGTCTCACTGAAAACTGTGGGAGCCATCTTGGTATTTGCCATGATTCTGATTCCAGCCTCGACCGCCTACCAACTCACTCATAGCCTTGCCGCACTGACTCTCTATTCCGCAGCGATTGGAATCCTGACCTCGGTCGCCGGCGTTATAATTTCCGCACTCTGGGACATCCCTTCCGGGCCGGCCATTGTCTTACTGGCGACCACTCTATTTTTTATTTCGGTTTTCTTCTCGCCAAAACGTGTGCGGCGCGCACAGCTCGCTCATTCCCATTAGGTATCTTGTTCCATTCTTCTGATAATGCTATCTGTATGGCACAACCACCGTCCAACGTCATGCTATCGTTCTTCCTAGTGTAAGAAGATGACGGTAAGGACCATATTCCATTCGAACTTTCTATGAGAAAGTCGAGCACGAGAGGAGACATCTCATGCGCAAGCATACGTTCCGAGCGGCCGTAGTTGGGTTGGTAGTCGCGGTCGGCGTCGCACTACTTCCCCTTTCAAATGGCGCGCTCGCCGGAGAGTTCGGAGGGATAGAACCAGGCAAATGGGTACTGGGCTTTCGAGTAGGATTTTCACCACTGACTCAACAGCTCTCCGAAAACACCTCAACCTCGGTCGGACCGCTCGTCAATTTTCAAGGGTTGTACAGCGTGAACACCTGGCTCCTGGTTGGGATGATGCTCGAATGGGAGCGCCACGGAATCAACATAGAACGACCTGACGTGGACCTGGGACATCAAGATACGGTATCGGTGCTGCCGACCGTGGAACTACGACCGGTCAGATTAGGTCAAGTAAGCCCGTATGTGAACATGAGCTTCGGCGTAAACATCAATAGCTTCGGAGAAGACACGACCCTTCGTGTGAGCCCGAGCAACACCTTTGCTTGGCGGTTAGGGTGGGGAGCCGATTACAAGCTCAATGAACGGTTCGCCCTCAATGCAGAATGGGCCTACAAGCGGAACGATGGCCATGCAACGATCAATGGATTACGGAATGATGACTGGAATGCATCCTCGTTCGGCTTTCTCTTCGGCGGAAAGATGTTCTTCTGACCGACCTTGCCACTGTGCTTGTGTTTATTACCGCAACATGACGGTACGGGGGCGTCCATAAGGCATGGACGCTATCCTTACTCAAATCGACTATTTGTGTTTCGGCTCCAAACCATGCCGGTTTGCTCTTTTGAGCTGAAACCAAGCTTTTCATAAAAACCAGGCCGCCTGGTACAGAGCCAAAAAAGTTCCACCTTCTTGAGACGTGGATGATCGAGGATGCGCCGGACGATTTCAGTCCCGATGCCTTGTTTTTGATGGGCTTGCTCGACGATCACATCCCAGATCGTTGCGCGATAGATAAAGTCGGTGAGTACTCGGCCGAACCCGACGAGACGACCTCCATCCCACGCACAAAGAGTCAAGTCGGTATGACGCAGCATTTCCTTTGCATCATCAAGAGATCGGCCCTTGGCCCATGGGGCTTGCTGGAACAGCCTCAGGAGCTGAGAGGCGTCAGGGGGCTCGTTATGGGAATAAATGACGGCGGACTTGAGGGTTGGAGGCATCTTATACTAGAGTATCCTCCCGATTGTCTTTGAGTGTACGGGGAAACTGATGTCAACGCAAGTCCGAACCTGCCCAAAGTGTTTCCAACTCATGTGGCTGAAAGCTGATGAGTATGAGGTGCTCGACGATGAAACCGTTCGAGCGAAGTGCCCTCACTGCGGTAGCACTGCTCGCTTTAAACTCGTCACCGCTGGCGCAAACGCGTTGGGACCTAAGATGGGCCACTGACCCCTGTGAGCGGTTTTGAGTGCTGAGTTGTGAGTGCTGAGCCGGGCCTCCGAAAACACTAAACACTCAGTACTCCTAACTCAACACTGTCGATTACATACTTCCCCCCGCGCCGTCCAATTCAGGCTGATTTCCGGGAAGAACCTTGCGCAAAGCGGCGCGGTACTCCTTGAGCCGCTTTTCGTCCATTCGTCCCATCTCAATTTCACGATCCCGCTGCATTCGTTCCAAGTGATCCAATGCCAAGAGAAGCGGTTGAACGGCCCCGAGGAGGTTCCCGATTTCAAACGCCTCCAGAGAGGACACCAACGATTCATTCAGCGTCTTATATGGAGTTCCGGCACTTTGACTTCGGGCACGGGATACGATGGTTTCATAGCTATCGACTGCCTCAAAAGAAGGTTTCAGGCCGGAGAGCAGTGCGCTCAAGTGGACAATGGGTGGAAGCTTGGCAGCATAGGACTTGAGATGAGCCGTTAATCCTCCCACAGCGTCAAGTACTTCATTGGTCAGCATGCATCCTCGCCAATGTACATGTCGGCGACCGGTCCGCGCGACTCCTTCCTCTCGGGGATGATGAACTGTTCCAGCGCACGCATGACCTGCTCCATATCGCTAGGCGCGGACCTCGTGAAATCTTCCACATTTCCCGTCGCAGGATGAGTGAAGCCGAGGGTTCTGGCATGGAGCATCACCCGAGGAATCTCTACTTGGCCGATCATACACACTTTTCTCCCTCCGTACGTGTGATCCCCTAGAATGGGATGTCCCAAGGAGGCGAGATGAACCCGAAGCTGGTGTGTTCGGCCGGTTCGTGGGTAAAGCAACACATGGGCGGCCACTCTCCCATACCGCCGCTCCACCGCATACTCCGTCACAGATTCCTTAGGGCTGGTCGTTTTCGACGAAAATTTCTTCCGGTCTTTGATGTCCCGACCAATAGCCAGTTCGATCAGTCCTCGGCCTTTCTTGGGAATGCCCCAAACCAATGCCTCGTAGACCCTGGTGATGGTATGGAGCTTGAATTGCGCTGCAAGAGCACGATGTGACGTATCAGTCTTCGTAATCACCATGACGCCGGACGTTTCTTTGTCCAGCCGGTGGACGAGGCCCGGCCGCTCTTTCCCTCCAATGGTCGAAATGGTTCCACCCGACGTCTGAAAATGATGCAGCAGTGCGTTGACAAGCGTACCGGTCCAGTTCCCTGGGGCAGGGTGGACGACAATCCCGGGCGGCTTATTTAAGACAAGAAGAGACTCATCCTCGAACAGAATTTCGAGAGGGATAGCCTCCCCCTTGATCGAAAGAGGCTCCGGCTTCGGCACGTCCATGGTGATCTTATCGCCGGGTTTGATTTTGTGGCTCGGCTTGACCATCTGATCGTTGATACGGATGCGCCCCAGCTCGATCAGACGTTGCAATGCCGAGCGTGAGACATCCCGTTCCCGATTGACGAGAAAGAGATCCAACCGTTTGGGCTGCTCTCCCGCGGTGATGATAAATTCTGTAATCATGAGGGAGTACGCTACTAAAGAGCATCGGCTAAATGCAATTGGAGATATCGTTGGTTTGCTTCTTTCGTCGAGCATCGTTTTCAGAAAGAAGGCCTCGCCGAGATCTCGTCTTAGTGGCAATTCCGCATTTACGAGTCGGTCGAACAATTGCCGTCAAAGTGGATCGAGCATCTGCTCGACGCACGTCCTCGTGATAGCGGAGCTTCACGGAAAAACTGCTCCGATACATCTTTGTAGATCTGCTTCGAAATGGACAATAGACAACGGTTCTATGGTTCACTTCGACTCTGAGAAGAAAGGATTTTCCGATGCGCCGGCGTCATGCACGACAACGTGTCGCCGGCGGAAAATCGCAAGCGCGCGCTGTCCGGCCTCGTCCGCCTCTTGATGCTGTCCGAGCGCTTCATACAGAGAAGCCAGCAGCGCCCAGGACGCCGCCTCGCCGGATGAATCGCGCGACGATTGATAGAGAGTCACCGCACGCTTCGCCGATCCTATTCCTTTCTCCTGTTGACCGATGGTGCCATAGATCACAGACAGGCGGGAGCGCAACACTGCCTCCATGCCGGCTTGCGGTCTTTGCTCGACCAACGCAAGCGCCCCTTCGTAATACTGCTTCGCCGCATCGGGCTCATCCATGATCAAACGGGCATCGCCGAGTGCAAGCAATGCAGCGAGTGTCTGATCGTTGTTATGACGGTTGCGGGCATCCTTGAGTGCCTGGTCAAGAAACCGGAGTCCTTCTTGGGCCAAGCCGTCGCTGATGCGTAGGAGCCCGAGTTGTATCCTTGCCAAAGCCACCCCTTGGACGTTCCGCGACCGGCTGTATCGGTCCATCGCTCGTTCAAACAAGCGTCCGGCCTCTTCTCGCGATCCCAGCCAGGCAGAGACTTTTCCGAGCGTCAACAGTGCATCTCCATGAGCCGGGCTGGCAGGAACTTTTGCGAAGAGCGCCAAGGCGTCGCGAAGCTGCTCGGCCGCGGGTTCTCTCCGGCCCTGTCGTTCGAAAATTGAACCGATCCTGGTCAGGGCTGTGGCTTCGCCTTGCCGCTGCTTGGTCGCTCGGAACGATTCGCGTGCTTGTTCATAGTACGTAAGGGCTTCCGCGAGGTGGTTCTGCGCGTCATGGATTTCGCCGATCCGAAGCAACTCATCCCCCTTCAATGTCGTGGTCGAAGATACCCGTTGAAAGAGCCACGGCTCCTCAAGCGACCATGCGCTGGATGAAAGAACGAGAGTCACAAGGAGAAGGGACGGATTCACAGCATACCCTACCGGTCCCGCGTCTCATCGGTCAAATATCAGGAGAGAGAGCCTACATTATTCATTGCGATTCGTGACAAAACCGCTCAGACACCAGGCGAGGATGGCTTTCAGTGGAGGTGTGTAATCTTACCTCGGAATCCTGCTCACAGGATTGGACAACGCGCAGACCGGAGAGTATGCTTCTGTGTCGTATGACTGTGTGGGCGCGTAAGGTCATAAGAGTAAGGGAACGGGGCCATGTCTTTGGTGCCTTCCCACAATCGCTTGCCTCTCTGGGAACCCGCCGGTAACACCGGCGTCCCCATTGATCCGTATAGTTCCATCAGATCCTTCCGATCCGCTCATATTATTTTTCAGACTGATCCGACAGGGGGATTGGTCCGTCCACTGCTACAACGATTCTCATTTTTGACATCAGCGCCATTCACCTGCCTGCGGGATGTGACCGGCCAGCCGATCAATCCGCGCGCACAACAAGGAGGTATCTATGACGTTCTCCCAAAAAATGCTGTGGGGAGCTGCTCTGTTGGGATTGGCAATAGGAGGCGCGATTGTCCTGTACCCGGCTCGCACCTTGCCTGGGACCACATCGATCTGTCTGTCGATGGACACAGTAGCCGACTATATCCATGCCGTCATCGAGGCTGACCGAGATTCGTATACCAGGCATGTCGTGGAACGCATGCAGGCGAAAGGGATTGTCGTCGCCTCGGAAAACTGGGAAGACATGCACACCTTGCCCCTGCCGGCCCAATTTCTATTGGAATCCGGACGGCACCTCGATAAGAAAGGCATAGGCGTACAGTACCGGCTGATCAGCTTGTGGCCGATCAACAAGCGAAATGTCGCGACAACTCCTCTCCAAAGTATTGCGCTGGGTACTATTGTGACTCAACCCAACCATCCCTTCACCGGGGTCACGAAGGTAGGCAACACCCGTTATTATGAAGCAGTGTATCCCGATCTGGCCGTCACTCAGGCCTGTATCGGCTGCCATAATGCCCATCCCGACAGTCCGAAGCGAGACTTCAAGGTTAATGATGTCATGGGTGCGATCGTGATCAGTATTCAGTTAGGACCCGGTTTCCCTGGATAGAGGATCAGATCGCCATCCAGTCATGGGTGTGATCGTGATCAGTATTCAGTTGGGACAGTAGCCGTCCAGCAGCCTCGAGCAGCGGCCACTGAATGCCTATGGCCCTTGAGAAATCGAACAACAGAGTACCCAGCATTCTTGACCGGCGGAGTGTTCTCAGCTCTGCCGGTCAGGCGCAATAGGATGTCGGAATTGACTGTGCGTGAGGAGATCGCACAACTGAGGAATGCAAGTCATGCAGTAAGAGAATTAATGGTTTAGGCGTGGCTGGTTTTTTGAGAACGTTCGGCAATTTTCTTGCGAAGACGAGCCTTTTCCAGACTGATCTGAGCTTCTTTGACTTCGGACGGCAAGCCGCCGGCTTGAAGGCGTCGCTCCGCCTCAGTGACTTTGGCAGTAGCCCGTTCCACATCGATGTCTTCAGCCCTTTCGGCAACTTCCGCCATGACAGTGACTTTGGTCGGTGTGACTTCGGCAAAGCCCCACAGAACGGCCATGGAGTGGGCCTGACCATCGACACGATAACGAAGTTCGCCGATGCGAAGAGTGGAGAGGAAATGGCAGTGCCCAGGCAGCACGCCGAACTCTCCCTCAGACCCAGGGGCAATGACCTCATCCACCTGCAGGCTCAGCAGCAGCTTCTCCGGCGTCACCACTTCTAAGAGAATCTTTCCCGCCATCTTCCTTCTTTTCTCTCCTCTCTACACTTCATTATCAAGTGGAGTGAGCAGGATGTCGTCCATTGCGCGCATGCACCGACCACAGCTTCATCGTGGGGGGTGCGCGAGCACAGAGGACATCCTGCTCGCTCCGCTAAACTTTCACGCCCATCTTTTCCGCCTTCGCCACCGCTTCTTCGATCGGGCCGACCATATAGAACGCCTGCTCCGGCAGGTGATCGTACTTGCCGTCGAGGATCTCTCTGAAGCTGCGGACCGTATCTTTGAGTTTGACGTACTTGCCGGGGGCGCCGGTAAATGCTTCGGCGACGTGGAAGGGCTGCGAGAGGAAGCGCTGGATCTTCCGGGCGCGAGCCACGACCATTTTGTCGTCTTCCGATAACTCGTCCATACCAAGAATCGCGATAATGTCTTGGAGGTCCTTGTACCGCTGAAGGACGGACTGCACGCCGCGCGCAATCTTGTAATGCTCCTCACCGATGATCTGCGGATCGAGAATACGCGAAGTCGAGTCCAGAGGATCAACCGCCGGGTAAATGCCCAACTCGGCGAGCGACCGAGACAACACGGTGGTTGCATCCAAGTGTGCGAACGCCGTCGCCGGGGCCGGGTCGGTCAAGTCGTCGGCCGGCACGTAGATGGCCTGCACGGACGTGATCGAACCTCGCTTGGTCGATGTAATACGTTCTTGTAACGCACCCATTTCGGTCGAGAGGTTGGGCTGATAACCGACGGCAGAAGGCATGCGGCCCAGTAGCGCGGACACTTCAGAACCGGCCTGAGTGAACCGGAAAATATTGTCCACGAAGAGCAATACGTCCTGATTCTCTTCGTCGCGGAAATATTCCGCGACCGTGAGGCCGGTCAGTCCCACGCGAAGTCGAGCGCCGGGCGGCTCATTCATCTGGCCATAGACCAGCGCGGCTTTGGATTTGGTGAAATCATCCGGATCGATGACCTTCGACTCCTGCATCTCGTGCCAGAGGTCGTTCCCTTCTCGGGTGCGTTCGCCGACGCCGGCGAATACGGAAAACCCACCGTGGTGCAACGCAATGTTATTGATGAGCTCCATGATGATAACGGTCTTACCGACGCCGGCGCCGCCGAACAATCCGACTTTGCCGCCCTTACTATACGGTTCGAGTAAATCGACGACTTTGATACCGGTTTCCAGCACTTCGGTCTTGGTTTCTTGATCTTCCAGCTTTGGAGCAGGGCGATGGATCGGGTAGGTTTTCTTGGTCTTGAGAGGTCCCTTTTCGTCGACCGGTTCGCCGAGCACGTTGATGAGACGGCCGAGCGTCTCGCGTCCGACCGGCACTGAGATCGGAGCTCCGGTATCCTGTACATCCATTCCGCGCGTCAACCCGTCGGTCGAAGACATGGCGACCCCACGTACGCGATTTTCGCCGAGATGCTGGGCGACTTCGAGCGTGATATTCACAGGAGGCTTGCCCGCAGCCTTATTCTCTTCCTGCGTTACCTTGATCGCATTGTAGATGTTGGGTAGCCGGCCGGGAGGGAATTCCACGTCCACGACCGGTCCGAT
>JAICUC010000381.1 GCA_025936075.1 Nitrospira sp.
AATGAGCCGAGCGCCATCTTCTGTGCCACGATCGAACCACCCCACAGGACTGCGGCGAGCACGACCGACCCATAGGCCACGGTAGGGGAAGGCTGACTCATGGCCACTGGGATACCGTCGTTCCGGCTCGTCGTCAAGCACGATTCCGCTCACATTCCATGTACTTGCCGTGGTTTAGGTCCGTCGGTAGCCTCCGTCTAAGAGAGAAACTCAGCAAAAGGAAGGTATTTCATAATCCAGCAGCACCCGATAGATAGGCGCACGGTGCTTCCGACTGTGCGCCTGCTGTTCAAAACCAATCGCCTGCTGCTCGCCGATCTCACCGGCGAAGATAAGATCGCATAGCCTCAATCACCAAATTGTATGCCTTATCCTGTCTCGTCAGAAGACCGTTGTCGATTTATGATGGCTGCGACGACTATTATGTGAACGGTCTTCATCAACCTCTGACGAGGAGCCCGATATGAAATATCTTTGTCTGGTCTACGTCGAAGAAAACGTGCTGAATGCTTTTCCAAGCCACGAGCGCCGCGCGATCTCCGATGAGTCCATGGCGTACTGCGACACATTACAGAAAACCGGCCGATTGCTTGCCGCCTCTCCACTCCATCCGGTCGAAACCGCGACCACGGTGCGGGTCCGAGAAGGCAAGACGTCGACCACCGATGGGCCGTTTGCCGAAACCAAAGAGCAACTCGGCGGATTTCTCATGATCGACGTGCCGGACTTGAACGACGCGATTCGTGTCGCGGCTCAATTTCCAGCCGCCCGCTTCGGCAGCGTTGAAGTCCGCCCGATGAAGGAGCTGGGCTGCGCATAACCGAGTTCGACATGAGCGACGAATCGCTGACACAGGTGGAGGAAGTCTATCGTTCCGAGTCGCGCCTCGTGCTGGCCACGTTGATTCGCCTGCTCGGCGATTTCGACGCAGCCGAAGAAGCATTGCACGAAGCGTTTGCGGCGGCGACAGAGCAATGGCCACGGGACGGTGTACCGGCCAATCCCCGCGCCTGGCTGATCTCCACGGGTCGTTTCAAGGCAATCGACGGCATGAGGCGGCGTGCCCGTTACGATGCGTCGTTAGGTGAACTCGCCAAACACATGGAAACTGCGACCAGCGATCCGATGGAACGGGAGGATCAGCACATCGAAGATGATCGATTGCGACTGATTTTCACCTGTTGCCATCCCGCCCTTTCACCGGACGCACAAGTACCCATGACGCTGCGGGAGGTCTGCAATCTCTCCACGGAGGAAATCGCGCACGCGTTTCTCACCAAACCGGCCACGATTGCGCAACGGATTGTGCGCGCCAAAGCGAAGATCCGCGATGCACGCATCCCATATGAAGTGCCGCCTCCAGCCGAGTTGCCGGACCGATTGGATGCGGTGCTGCACGTTGTCTATCTTCTGTTCAACGAGGGCTATTCGGCTTCGTTCGGAGCCTCGCTCACCAGAGCCGATCTTTCCGGGGAAGCGATTCGCCTTGGCCGACTCCTCTTAGATCTCTTGCCGGAACAGGAGGTCATGGGGCTTCTTGCCTTGATGTTGCTGCACGAATCACGGCGTGCCGCGCGCACGTCCGAAACAAGAGAGCTCGTGTTGTTGGAGCACCAGAACCGCTCGCTGTGGAATCAGAACTACATCAGGGAAGGGATAGGATTGATCGAACGGGCGCTGGCTTCACGGCGTTTCGGTCCCTACACCTTGCAGGCAGCCATTGCCGCAGTCCACGCCGAGGCGCCCAGCACCTTGGAGACCGATTGGGCTCAAATCGTCGCATTGTACGATTTGCTCTCGCAGGCAGACCCCTCGCCGATCATCGCACTCAATCGCGCCGTGGCGGTTGCCATGCGTGATGGACCGGTCAAGGGATTGGCATTGGTCGAAACACTTCTGGAAGGTGGTGAGTTGGCCAACTATCACCTGGCGCATGCGGCACGAGCCGACCTTTGCCGCCGATTGGGCAAACCATCAGAGGCCCGCGCTTCCTATGAGCGGGCTTTGGCACTCACGAAGCAAGAATCGGAACGGCGGTTTTTAGAAAAGCGACTGGCTGAACTTTAGTCTACACGTTGAGGATTTTTCTTCGCCGAGAACAACCACAGATGCTGGTGCATCGTTTGTCGCAGTAGAAAGGTCAATGTCGGACAGGCTCCTCGCTTCAGCAAGGAAAATCGACAGCGGGATCACAGAAGAGCGGACCCACCGTTGGTGGTCGTGGATCCCGAGCTCCCAAGGAACTGGTAAGAGGAGGCCCGCCCGGCATGCCTGGCAGACCGCGTCCGGCACTGCGGAAATTCGGCGCCAAGCGGTTGGTAGTAGCCGACGTGATTATCTTGGCCGAGATTCCACTCCCGGCAGGCGCGCCGACAGGGGGAACCGGAGAACTCACTGCCGGCGGTTGCGGGATCGGAGAACTGACTACCGGTGGTTGCTGCGCCGGAAGCGGACCCGACGCAAGCTGGGCTGATCCCGGCGACCATATGCCGAGCAGGTTGAAACAGACGGCGATGAATGCTGACACGAATAACTTAATATTCACACCTAATTTCAGCATAGTCATTGCCCGGACGTGCCTATCCGACCTCCTAGGGCAATCCGGATCGGTGCAGAGGCCGTGGGACATGGAAACTGGGCACCAGAGAAGCCTCTGATCTGATAACATGATCCCCCAAGCCTAACAGATTATGGAGACGCTTCAGCGTCGTCTAAGTCATGTATCGAAACAACTGGATGGGATCGGTTTTACTGCTCACATTGGTGATTCTCATCGGCATCGGCTTAGCCGCGTGGAAGTACGAATTGATACAGAACCAGCAAGCAGCTTCGGCCAACCAGCCGGAGCCGATGGAGTCGGTCACCATCTCCGTCGCCCGAGCGATCAACCATCGCCAGACCACGACCTCGATCGGAACGGTCCTTGCCTTGCGTTCGATCACGTTGAAAAACGAGCTGGCAGGGACGGTTCGCGAGGTCCGGCTTACACCCGGGCAGATCGTCGAACCCGGCACACTGTTGGTCGCACTCGATGTCTCGGTTGAGGAAGCTGAACTTCGGGCGCAAGAGGCCCAGGCCCTGCTCGCGAGGACGGTGCTCAATCGCAGGCAACATCTCAGCAAAGAGCTCGCCTCCACGAAGGAAGAAGTGGATCGTGCCCGGGCCGATCTGGATGTGACACAAGCCCAGATTGCCCGCACCAAAGCCCTCATTGCCAAGAAGACCATCCGGGCTCCATTTCGTGCGCGCGTCGGCATGGCAG
>JAICUC010000031.1 GCA_025936075.1 Nitrospira sp.
AAGGGCTTATCGGGCGTGATCTTCGGATGGGTCTGCGACCAGGTGATAAACACCTCATCCCCATGGACGGCTAAGGCAGGAGATTCCTGGCGATAATAGACATCATCGGTCGGTTGGTTCACAGACACCGGCTTTCCAAGCGACCCGCCGGGTTGTTCAGATCTCGCAAAGAGGATGGTGCGGGTTTCCTTGTCTTCTTCCACCCAGGCAGCTGAAACAATTCCTTGCTCATCAATCTGCACCGAAGGCCCGACCACGCTCTTCACCTGATGCACGGTCATCCGCTTCGGACCCATGGTTGTGACCGACTCAGGGGCCTCAGCCCATACCGACCACGACACCAGCAGTGACAACACCACGGCGAATCCGGCGGTGCGCCTTCGCATCGACGAGCTTCCCAGCTCGTGCATCTGTTCATATTGTGGTTGTGGCAACATACAACGTCCCTCGCGGTCAGTTCGCCAAGCTATAGACGATCGGAAGACTCACGACGATTTGTGGTTTTCCAATGGCGTGTTTCATATGGAGCGGACAGGCCAGTTTCACCGCCTCGATCGCCGCGGCATCGAGCACGCTGTGCCCCGAGCTTTTCTGGACCATGACATCGGCCAGCTGTCCATCCGATCGGATGACGGCTTTTAAGATGACTTTCCCCTCTTGGCCGTTCATGCGGGCTGAGTTCGGATAACGTTTGAGTTCCGCCACCCTCCGCCAGAGCGACTCGGCCAACCATCGATGATCTATTTTCGTCTCCGAACCGGACGCCGGAGCCTTGGCCACCTCCATCGGAGCGGGATCCGTACGAGCCTCCTGTGACGGGGATTCTGCCGGTGCCTCTTGTTGGGTCTCGACCTCCTGCGATGAGGCAGGAGCTGTCGCAACCGCTACCGGCTCAGGTGGAGCCGCAACCGGCTCCGGTTCCTTCGTTTCTACGGCCGGCTCGACCTTTGATTCTGCTGATTCCGTCCTCTCGACAATACGTTGTTCAATCGGCTCTTCACGTGGCTGAGAATTTTCAATTTTCTGCTCGATCATTGGTGCCGGCTTGATCGGCGGCGGCTCGATTTTCTGCTCCAACGGCTTTACCGCCTGGGATACCTCAGTCGCTCGTTTCGGACGCGGCTGAGACGCGATCTTCGCCGGTGCCTGTTCCGAAGGCATGGCCGACGGCACTTGTTCCGATATGGATTCCGGCTTCGCCGCCTCCACTAACGCCACGTCCCACTTGAAAACATCCTCAGGTAGAATGGGCTTCACCTGTGTGGCAAACGCGAACGCGAGGCCGACGGCCGCTCCATGCAGAGTCAGCGAGATGCCCCAGGCCGGAAAAAAGAATCGGGTTTCATCTGTCGATATCATGTCGTCTTCTGCCTTTCCCTAAGCCGCTGATCGGTTCGCCGACTTCTTGAGGGTAGAATGAGTACGGCGGAGCCCCCCGGGAGAAGAGAACTGCCCTCCCGCTGGACCCGTACCGGCACCCGTCTGTTGATCGTCATGAATGCTGGACGCTTCGCCATCATGATGGTTGAGCCCCTCACCCGTAAAGAAACTAACCGGTCCACCGACAGGTGGAATCCCTACAGACCCATATGTAAATAGACAATTGTGACGCAGGTGATGCAGTTTACAGCGAGGAGAACGGGGGACCGCGACTGGAGAAGGTCAAGGGCGGTTCGGAACAGAAGCTGGTCGAGACAGGTACAGGAAGAATCGCGACGGGACTGCGTTCCGCCGGAATCAGAATGACCGCGCTATCGACAACGGTGCCGGCGGCACACATCCAGGAACAGAGCAGCGTCCCGTGCGTCGCGGCTTGATGCTGTGCATGGTGCCCGGCGTGCTCTGCTGCTTGAGCTTGAGCCAGTCCGCCGATGGCGAGAACACAGACTACCAGTGAGATTGAAATAAACTTGCGGAAAGCGTCATCCATAGAAGCACTGCTCGCTCAATCGAACCCACCAAGACAAATGGAGATAACGATTACAGATAGATACTAGGTGAGGAGGACAATGCCTGTCAAGCCGCCGTCACGGCGACGGAGAGAGTCGAGATAGGATTCAGTGAAAAGATGCTGTATACTGCGAGATTATTCCTATTTTAGGAATTCATTCTCACGAAAAGGCGACACGCATCACCATCTATGGTTACACAAGTACTCAATTTGATCTTCGGCAGTAAAAACGACCGCGAAATCAAAACGCTGCGACCGATCGTGGAGCAGATCAACGGCTTGGAGGCCGAGCTCACGCCACTCTCCGACCAGGCCCTTGCCGACAAGACTCAGGACTTCAAGAAGCGGCTTGAAGCAGGTCAGCTGCTGGACGACATCTTACCTGAGGCGTTTGCCGTATGCCGGGAAATGTCGCGCCGCAAACTCAACATGCGGCATTTCGACGTCCAGCTCATCGGTGGAATGATTCTCCACCGTGGCCGCATCGCCGAAATGAAAACCGGTGAAGGAAAAACCTTGGTGGCGACGCTCCCTATTTATTTGAATGCGCTCGAGGGGAAAGGCGTTCATCTCGTCACCGTCAACGATTATCTCGCCAAACGTGACGCCCAGTGGATGGGGCAGCTTTACCATGCGCTGGGTCTCTCCACGGGAATCATTCAGCACGATGCTTCCTTCATCTTCGATCCGACTTACGATGCGTCCGATAAACGGCTGCAACACCTTCGCCCCTGCACAAGGCCGGAGGCGTATCGCGCCGACATTACGTACGGCACCAACAACGAATATGGGTTCGACTATCTCCGTGACAACCTCGTCGTCACCGATTTGAATCAATGCGTGCAGCGCGAATTGAACTTCGCCATCGTCGACGAAGTGGACAGCATTTTGATCGATGAAGCGCGGACGCCGTTGATCATCTCGGGTCCCACGGACCAGACCACCGACCTCTATTACCGAATCAACGCGATCATTCCGCAACTCAAAGCCGAAACGGACTACACCATCGAGGAAAAGACCAAGACTGCTGCACTGACTGAAGACGGCAACGCGCGCGTTGAAAAACTGCTCGGTGTCGATAATTTGTACGATCCGGCCCACATGGACATGGTCCATCACGTGGTGAAGGCCTTGCAAGCCTACACGCTCTATAAACGAGACGTGGACTACGTCGTGAAGGAGGGCGAAGTCATCATCGTGGATGAATTTACCGGCCGCCTCATGCCGGGCCGACGGTGGAGCGACGGACTCCATCAAGCCGTCGAAGCCAAAGAGGGCGTGAAGATCGCCAACGAGAATCAGACGCTCGCGTCGGTCACCTTTCAAAATTATTTCCGCATGTACAAGAAACTCAGCGGCATGACCGGGACCGCGGACACGGAAGCCGCCGAATTCGCCAAGATCTATAACCTCGACGTCAACGTCGTGCCGACCAATCGTCAAATGATTCGGCAGGATTATGCCGACGTCGTGTATCGGACTGAGAAAGAAAAGTTCGCGGCGATCGTCGAAGAGATTAAAGAATGTCACGAGCGCGGCCAGCCGGTGCTGGTCGGAACCATTTCGATCGAAAAATCGGAGAAGCTTGCCGGGCTGTTGAATCGCAACGGGGTCAAGCACAACGTCCTCAACGCCAAGCAGCATGAGCGGGAAGCGGAAATCGTCGCGCAAGCCGGACGCAAAGGCGCGGTCACGATCGCCACGAACATGGCGGGACGCGGCACCGACATTCTGCTGGGCGGCAACCCGGACTTCATGTACAAGCAAGTGCTCTATCGAGAGGAGAATCTGCCGGAGAGCCGCAAGCTTGAAATCTACGAGGGCATTCGATCCGACTGCGATAAGGACAAACAGGAAGTCCTTGCGGCCGGGGGCCTTCATATTCTCGGCACGGAGCGGCATGAAAGCCGCCGCATCGACAATCAGCTTCGGGGACGGGCCGGCCGCCAGGGCGATCCCGGCACATCGAGATTCTACCTGTCGTTGGAAGACGACTTGATGCGGATCTTCGCGTCGGAACGGGTATCGCAGCTGATGCTCAAGCTCGGCATGGAGGAAGGCATCCCCATCGAACACGGGATGGTGACTCGCGCGATTGCCAACGCGCAAAAGAAGGTGGAGGCGCATAACTTCGAAATCCGCAAACAACTGCTCGAATACGACGATGTCATGAACAAGCAGCGCGAAGTCATCTATCGACACCGTCGGGCCGTGCTGAACGGAGACAACCTCACCAACGACCTTCATGACATGATGGACAGTTCCGTGGAATCCTCCCTCAATGTGTATTGTCCTCCTGATCAATACCCGGAAGAATGGGACGTCAAAGGGTTAAGTGAAGTCATGCAGAGTCAGTTCGGCCTGGACATCACCCAGGGTAAGCATGATGAGGGTGACTCGCTCCGCGATGTCGGGCGCGACGCATTGCAGGAAGATCTTCGAGTCCACGTGCGGGACGCCTATACCAAAAAGGAGCAAGAGCTGGGGCCGGACCTTCTGCGCTTTCTTGAGAAGACGTTTATGCTTCAGGTCATCGATCATCATTGGAAGGATCATCTGCTGGGGATGGACCATCTTCGCGACGGCATCGGTCTTCGTGGCTACGGACAGAAAGATCCGCTGATCGAATATAAACGTGAAGGGTTTGACCTCTTCGCCGGCATGATGGAACGCATCAAATCCGATACGCTCGATCGACTGTTTCATGTGCAAGCGGTCCGCCACGAAGGAGAGCAACCGGCCCCCCAGCAACCGGTCCTCTCACGTCCACAACCCAAGCTCACCTTGAACCGTGGCGAGGAGCCGGTTGCCGCACCGGCTCCAGCCCATCGAGCCGAGAACAAGGTCGGCCGCAATGATCCATGTCCCTGTGGCAGCGGAAAGAAATACAAAAAGTGCCACGGGGCGTAGAGGTCGTTAGGTCGCAGAGCGGCCGCGCTACTTCATAGATGAGGAGGTTGCGCGCTTTCACCCGGCGGCTGTGTGACGAAGTCACTGCGCCATCGAGGACCGCGGTGGCCATGTACCATGGCTTTCTGTACGGGCGACCCAATGACTCGTCCGGCATCATCGATACCTAATTCTCCCGCACCAGCGGCACATCCACAAGATGTTCAGAGAGAAACCATACTTGTAATTCGTTAGTACGGATCACATCGCTCACGATGAGATCATTCGTCCCGTCATCTCCCCCTTCAGCAGCCTGACGGGCCATCGTTCTTGCCTCGAACAAAATGACTTCATGCGCATGGAGTAATCGAGATAGTTGCGCCGGAGCGTCTTGCCGACCTCTTGGCAATCGGGGAAGGTTCGTCGTTTCCGCGACGTCATGGGCCATTGCAATACTGACCCCGCCAAGTGTCTGGATCCGTTCTGCCAGCAGATCCACGAGTTCGCCCTGCTCTTTATAGTGCTTGTCGTACAGGAGATGCAGTTGGTAGAAGGTCGGTCCGGCCACCTGCCAATGATGTTTCTTATACATGTCGCGGAGAGTGATGGTGTCGGCAAGGAGTTGATTCAGATTCTCCGCGCTGGCCTTGCATGCACTCTCGGCAAGCCCAATGGGGAGCTTTACGATGGTTCCGTACGGCTGAGTTTCCTTCTCGTGCTGATGCGTCAAAGGCCTCACGCGTTCGAGCACATTGCCATGTTTCGCAGTATGGTTCTTCATACATATGCCTCCCCTTCTGAAAGCCGAGTTGGTTAATCTATGCCACATCGCGCATCGGTTGCACCAATTTGTGGTGCTGTTGTTTGGGACCAGAGCAGAGGATGCACCGTCTCTTGGAGTGACTCATTCGTCGAACGGTGCGTTCAAGAGAAGGTCCACCGCCGAGATCGCCGGCTTGTAGCCCTCCACGAAACGTTCACCGAAATCCCGAACGAAATTCTCGTAAGTTGTCTCCGGCCTCGCTTGGGCAATACCGCACAGGCACTCCTTCAACTGGCGCTTCATCTGAAGACGAGGGAACGCGGTGAGAATGCGCGCTGCGTCCGCCGCTGGGATGCGCTCGTAGAGCAGTCCGGCGAAGTCAACGCCCGCCCCTATTGTACAGATCCCTACCTCCGGCTCGGCATAAGGGCTGATCGACAAAGTCGCGTTCAGCGCAACGCAGTACCAGATGAGCTGAGCTCTCCGATCGTCCATGCCTCCTGCCTTCGCCAGAGCCCGTGCCACGTCCGCTCCCTCGACCTCGAAGCGCCGCTTGCATTGGTACTCCTTCGTGAGGCCGATGTCGTGAAGCAACGACGCCACCGCAACGACTTCCTCGTCATAGGAAATACCCTGCAGCTCGGTGAGTTGCACCGCGAAGAGCCACGACGCGCCTCTTCCATCGCATGTGCAACAAGTGTAGTGTCCGGCACGGTCACTCCGGCAATCTCGCGTCTACGGGCAATCATGGCTCAGTTCTCCTCTGGGAAGGCCAGCAGCTCTACGCTGATCTTCTCCCATTCATTCAGTTAAACGGCACGCGCCTTACTCTCTTCCTTGAGAAACTTAAGCAGTTCGGCATTGACTTGATCCTGATGCGTCGCTGTGATGCCGTGTGGGGCGCCTGGATAGTAAATTTCCTTTGCGCCCTTGATGAGCCTGGCCGATTTCTTCGCCGAGTCCCTAACGGGAACGATCTGGTCGTCTTCACCGTGTAGGACCAAGGTCGGGACATCGAATTGCTTGAGGTCCTCGGTCTGGTCTGTTTCGGAAAACGCCTTGATGCTCTCATAGGCGTTCTTGAGGCCAGCCTGCATGCTCCAGAGCCAGAACTGATCCAGCGTCCCCTGCGACACCTTGGCGCCCGGCCTATTCGCGCCATAGAACTGCAAAGCCAGGTCCTTATAGAATTGCGAGCGGTCATTCATGAGGCCGTTCCGTATGCTGTCGAACACCTCCATCGGTAGGCCCTCGGGATTGGTCGCGGACTTCAGCATGATTGGCGGCACGGCGGCGATGAGAACTGCTCGGGCAACCCGCTTCGTCCCGTGGCGTGCGATATAGCGCGCGACTTCCCCGCCTCCGGTGGAATGGCCGACCAGCGTGACCTCCTTGAGATCGAGCGCCTCGATGACGGCTGCAAGATCATCGGCATAGCCGTTCATGTCATTTCCGGAGGAGGCTTGGCTGGACCGACCATGGCCGCGCCGGTCATGCGCGACGACGCGGAAGCCGCGCTGCGCAAGGAAAAGCATTTGGCCGTCCCACGCGTCGGAGCTCAGGGGCCAGCCGTGCGAGAACGTTACGGCCGGACCTTTGCCCCAGTCCTTATAGTAGATCTCCGTTCCATCTTTTGCGGTGATGTATGACATGGAAACCCTCCTTGTTATGTGAATCTCTGTTTTTGTTATGCCCTTCAGCATCAGCCCAACCGACCAATTCCTCCAAGCGCATTGCTCATGCTGCTAGGTAAGACTGTCACTCGCCTTCATGGTTTCACAGCGCCGCCTGTCGCACGATGAACATCGATCACAGTTCCGACCTCATTCACTTCGACGATGACCGCTGTGCCTTCCTTGATCCCCTTGGTTTTTGCTTCTAGGGCGGCCAATGGGAAGACCTTTTCGCCGTCAGTAGTTGCCAGTTTGATTTCCTTTTGCATTTTGCCGAGATGAATCAACCTCCCCGTCACATGGTAATGATCGATTTTCTGGCCTTCGGGATGGACGTCAATGATGGAATTGTTTTCATCCAGAATAAACATGACCTCGTCGCCCTCCTTCAGGGGCTCATGTCCGTGACGCTTAGCCTGGTTTTCATTTAGGGAAGGTCTGATTTATTCCTTTCCCAATCCATGCTATGGATGGCCGAGCACCAATGGGAGGCCCGCCATGGATCAACAGACCTTCGCAGATGCCAGCTTTGAGCAGTACCGAAAGCCCACTCGTCGGGAGCGGTTTCTCACCGAGATGAACCACGTCGTGCCGTGGGCGGAATTGGTCGCTGCAATCGAACCGGTCTATCCCAAGGCCGAGGGGCCCGGGCGTCCGCCAGTCGGCGTCGAACGGATGCTGCGCCTCCACTGTCTCCAACAGTGGTTTACTCTATCGGATCCGGCCGTGGAAGAGGCACTGTACGACTCGCGCGCCATGCGGCAGTTCGTGGGGATTGATCTGGGCCGCGAGCCGGTGCCCGATGAGACCACGATCTGCAAGTTTCGACATCTCTTGGAAGCTCACCAGTTGGGCGCACAGCTCTTTGCGCGCATTCGGGAGTATCTGGCTAAACACGGCCTACAGGTCAGCCGAGGCACCATCGTGGATGCCACTATCATCAGTGCGCCCAGTTCGACCAAGAATCGGCAGAAGGCGCGGGATCCGGAGATGCATCAGACGAAGAAAGGGAACCAGTGGTATTTCGGCATGAAGGCGCATATCGGCGTGGACAGCCGAACCACTCTGATCCATTCGGTCGTGGCCACGGCAGCCAATGTCCATGACAGCCAGGTGTTGCCCAAGCTGCTGCATGGGCAAGAGACGCGGGTGTGGGGTGATGCCGCCTACAGTGGACAACGTGACGTCATTCAACGCCATGCCCCCAGCGCCAAGAGTTTCGTGCAGACGAAAGCCCATCGCCATCGGCCCCTGAGTGAGACCGAGCGGGCCCGCAATCGGACAAAGTCGAAAATCCGGGCGAAAGTTGAACATGCGTTCTTGGTGATGAAGCGGATCTTCGGCTGGGCCAAAGTCCGGTACCGCGGACTCGTGAAGAACACACACTGGCTTCAGATCAGCTGCGGGCTCGCGAACCTGTATGTGGCGCGGCGGCGGCTCTTGGCCGAGGCCTTATAGACGGGGGTCGTAGGGAGGGCCTCATGACGACGAATCACGGGAAAGATGCTCCCGGATCACTGAATGCCAAGCTGATGCGACGGGTGATCCACTCAAAAATAGAATTTTTCGTGCAAACGTAAATTAATCAGACCTTCCCTAGAAGTGATGCCGCTGCCGGTCTTTCAGCAAGAGCACTGTATGTCTATCATGTGACGTACATGGAGGCAGCGTACGACTGACATCCAGCTAGCTCGCAATAAAGCAATCATTTCTTAATACACGATCTGCATGAATCAGGCCGCTGCCTGCGTGATGGGTTGATATCCCTTCCGGTAGGGCTCAAGTACACGGACGAGTCGGGCAACTTCAAGTTCGAGCTGCGCATAGACGGGAGGAGCGTCGCGGAGTGCGTTGAGGCGGCCGACCGCTTCGAGTCGACCGGCGGTAAGTGCGACTTCGGAGGCGCAAAGATTTCCGGCGGTGCCTTTGAAGGTGTGTGCCATCCGCTCGACGGCGATCGAGTCGGCATCGGCGAGCGCCCTTCTAATGTCAGCGAGCATAGTCTGGTGCCGATCGAGAAACAGGCGGACGAGTTGGGTGAATAACTCATTGTCGCCGCCGATGTTCCGGTACATTTTTGCAGGGTCAAAGATCCCGCGGGTCGGGTCAACCGTTGTGGGAATGTGGTCCTGCTTCCCGGGGACCATCACATCGGGCGGTGTGGATATCCAACGTGCCAGGGCGCTCCGTAGTTCGTCCAATTTAATCGGTTTGGCGAGATAATCATCCATCCCCGTTGCCAAGCAACGTTCCCGATCGCCCTGCATCGCATTGGCGGTGACCGCAATAATAGGTATGTGCGGAGTCGATTGTGGAACCGTGTCTGAACGGTTTGTGTTTCCATCAGGCGAGTCACGCGAGGCCACCGACGCTTCACGTTCTCGAATGCACCGAGTGGTCTCAAATCCATCCATGATGGGCATCTGGCAATCCATCAGGATGGCGGCATAGTCGCCCTTCATAAGTGCGGTCAGCGCCTCCTGGCCGTTTTCGACGACGTCCGGTTTGTAGCCCAGTTTTTCGACCATCCGCACGACGAGCTTCTGGTTGACGATGTTGTCTTCCACGACCAAAATGCGTCGATGTTGCACATGCTCCGCCACCATATGCCTGGTGACGAGTTGAGGCACGACGGAGTGTGTCTGGGCGTCCTTCGGCGCTTGGCCCTCGGGCAAGCCGAGCACGGTTCGAAGGCAATCGCGTAATTCGTCGTGACGGACGGGTTTTGGGAGGTAGCCCATTGCGCCGGCTTGGCGCGCTTGTTCTGCATGGCCCCGTTGCAGCATCGAGGTCATCACGATGAGGCGAACCCCGGATCCCGCCGGATGGCTTTGCAGCTCTCGTGCAAGCTGCAACCCGTCCTTTCCCGGCATGATGACATCCAAAATCGCCAGATCGTACGGTCTTCCCTGTCGCTTTGCCTTTGTGATGCGGTGTAACGCGGATTCGGCATTCTCGGCGAGGTCGTCAACCATTCCCCAACCTGATACCAAATGATGAAGGATCAAACGGTTCGATTCGTTATCATCGACGATCAAGACACGTTTTCCTGTGAGATCTCCTGTCGGAAGAATCGCGCGGAGAGAATCCGCCTGTTTCCGGAATCGAGCGGTGCACCAGAAGGTACTTCCCTGTCCCTCGGTGCTGTGCACGCCGATCCGTCCGCCCATCAATTCCACGAGTTGCTTGGAAATTGAAAGGCCGAGTCCGGTGCCGCCGTACTTTCTCGTCGTGGAGTTGTCGGCCTGCACAAACGGACGGAACAGTCTGGCTTGGGTGTTCGGATTGATTCCTATGCCGCTGTCGGTGACTTCAAATCGGATGACGGCGGTTTCGGGTAGGTCCTCTTCGAGATAGGCCTGGAGAGTTACGTCGCCCTTGTCGGTAAACTTCACCGCGTTGCCGACCAGATTGGTAAGGATCTGACGCAGGCGGCCTGGGTCACCCGTAAGTCCCGTCGGAACCGACGCATGGACAAGTCCGGTCAGTTCCAGCCCTTTCGCCTCAGCCCGCTCAGCGAACTGTGCCAACACCTGCTCTACTGTAATTCTGAGATTGAAGTCCAGGCATTCCAATTCCAGCTTCCCCGCCTCGATCTTGCTGGATTCGAGCACATCGTTGATCAGCTGTAGCAGCGCCTCGCCGCATTGCCGAATAGTTTCGGTGTAGGACTGTTGTTCAGATGTCAAGGAGGTCTCCATCAACAGGCTCGTCATGCCGATCACCCCGTTCATGGGGGTACGTAGCTCATGACTGACGGTCGCGAGAAATGCCGTCTTGGCGCGTGCGGATTCCTTGGCTTCGTCCAGAGCTTTGTCCAAGCAACGGTTGCTCAAGCGAAGTTGATCGGCGGAGAGTTGGAGCGCCTGTTGCGTCTTATGGACGCTCGTCATGTCGGTGGCATAGCCTCGCACGATGCCATGAGTGAGAACCGGACAGAAGGTCCATGAAAAGCTGGCTTCCGGGAGTATGACTGTCTCATCATGAAGCATATGGCCCGTGGCGAGACAGCGCCGTACGATGTCGGGAAGGTTGCGCGGGGCGACATTGGGAAATCCTTCGGGGCTGTATCCGAATCGAGTAAGCAGAGAGACCATCGCAGGATTGGCATACAGCAGGCCCATCTGCCGGTCCAGTTCGATCATCGGTAAGGGACTTTCCTCAGCGATCGCGGTCAATCGATCGCGATCGTGCTTCAATTCCAGTTCATGAGACAAGTCTCGAATACCGATAATCAGTACGGTCTTCCCATTGAACGTGCCGGGCGCGCAAGTCCATTCCATTGGGACGGGGTGGGTGGCCTTCCGCAAAAGAAGATGTTGCGTCACGGCTGTCGGACGTCGGTTTTTCAGCACTCCGTTCAACTGCGCGGTGATGGTGGTTGTGTCGGACTGGGTGAGCATCGACCACAGGGATGGAAAAGATCGATGAGTGGAGGAGGAGAACCGTGGTCCAAGCAGCCGTCGGCCCTCCAGGTTCACGGCCAATACGGCGAAATCAGAGTCGAGAACGACGGCGGCCAGCGGAAATCCTTCGAGAAGATCGAGGGCCGCGGAAGCTGTAGGAAGTAGGTCTGCAAGTCGACGGCGGCGGCGGTTACGTTTCCGGTCAGACGGCTTCATCAGGCGGCTCGTGAAAGGGATTGGTCCAGGTATATGCCGATGTTGACACGTTCTTGAGCCGGGTCGAGGACATGCAGTACGGTTCGGACCGTGTGATCGGGAGATGGTACAGCCAGATCCACCTCGATCGGCGTCGCGTAAGAGCCTCCTTGTGAATCGGTCATGATTTTAACAAGAGGTTTGAGCCGTTGCTGAGGATTGACTCCGACGACGACGGCTTGTTCGCCGGTATTGAGTTTGACGAGGCTTCCGACCGGATACACTCCGATGCTGCGAATCATGAGCTCCACGAGAGATTTTTCGAATTGGCCTCGTTCTCCGGCCAGGAAGAGTTGGCGAACGGCATCATGGGGAATCATAGCCGGGCGTGCACCGCGCCGGCTGACCATGCCGTCATAAAAATTGACGATGCCGACGATCTGCGCGAGACGTGAAATGTGATCGTTGCCTAGACCGGCCGGAAACCCGCTTCTATCGGCGCGCTCATGATGCTCCTTGACAATGCGTAGAACAGCCTCAGGCATGCCGGGATGCTCCGAGAGGAGTGCGACGCCAAGCGTGCAATGCTGTTGGAGAAGGATCTTATCTTGCCCGCCGCACTCCTCACGCTTGCGAACGAGATTGCGTGGAAGGCGGACATATCCCGCGTCATGGAGCAACGCGCCCATGCCGACCTGTTCTTGCGTCGGTTGATCCAACTCGCTCTCAATCGCCACCACGAGCGACAGGATGCAGGTGTCCAGCGCATGAGCCGTCAGAGAACGATCGAACTGCCTAATTTTGTGAATGGCGACCTGCATGGCCATCGTGGCGCGATCGCTGAGAATTTGCCCCAGCACGTTCGACACGATGGCCTTGGTCGCTTCAGGAGAAGGAGGAATTCCCTGTTCAAGATCATCGAAGATACGCTCAACCGCTTCACGAGCCTGTGCATAGATCACGGTGGCGGCATGATCCTCGGATTTCGACTCCGACGCTCGTTTAGCCTCTTGCTCAAGAAGAGGAGGGACGTCTTGGTTGGTAGCCTGCTGACTTGCAGGGTGCTGCATATTTGTTGAGGGTTCCGACGGGAGGTCGAGCCCTTTGCTGGTATCGATGGTCACCATCCTGATCCCATGCTGCTTCATGAGTTGGATGGTCTTCTGATCGTTGATCAGCCGTTTATGGGAGAGGAACGGGGTTCGGTACCATGGGAGATCCATTTCTATGATGAACATGCCGGGAATGAGCTGTTCGATCGCAATACGTCTTGTCGCCATACGTCTTTAGACTCCGGATCAGAAGGGCTTCGATCAGGTTTGCCGACAGAAGAAAGATGCACGGTGTTATCGGCGAAGCATGCGCCGAACTTGATCATTGTCAGTAATCGGGATGCGTTAGAATCAGTTCTGAGCCGATGCTCTCCGTCGTGTCTGTTTACCTCAAGATCTATCCGTGACATTCCGATAGAGTTCATCAGGGTCGGTTCATGCCGACTCTATCCTGGAGCGAGAGTATGAACGAGGTCGTCGTGTCTGTTCCGCCCGAGGCGTCATTTCTGTCGGTCGGACTTTCTCTCAAAATATCACTGACTCTTGGTCAGCAGAAGGTCATGTACGGCACGACGCTTCTCGGCTGGAAGGATCACGCATGGCTTGTCTGCGAATGGCCGATTCAGCTCCGCCATGATCAGCGTATTGCCGGAGGCACTCTTTGCACCGTAAGTTGTCTTCATGACGGCAAGCTGGTCGGCTATCGCAGTGAAATACGAGACCTGATTACTTCGCCGGTGCCGTTACTGTTCATCGCCTATCCGAAGACCGTGGAGGCGATGCATCTGCGTAAACATCTTCGTGTACCGGCCAACGAACCGATTGTACTGATGAGAGCCGACCACGAGAGCGTTTCCGAATCCGTGCTTCCTACCAACGACTATTTCGGTGGTCTGTTGAAGGACATTAGCGAAGGAGGATGCAGCGTGGCCCTCGTCCGGAGGCCTGCCTGGTTGCGATCGAGAGCAACGGTTCGCTTGGAGTTCGAACTTCCTGGGCTTGGGCATATTACGAACTTGACGGGGATCGTAAAGAATATCGACATGCGGGATGGCAACGAGATGATCGGCATCGAATTTCGATTCAACAAACTCGAGTACATCGAATATCGAGGGTGGGGTGGATCCGTCCGCCAGGCAGTCGAACAATGTATTAACCAGCGATATCAGGGCAGCGACCTCATCAAGGATAGGTAGCATTACAGCACACTCACCCTCAGCCGGCTGGTCAAGGATTTCCTCGTGCCTAGCCGATCTTGATCGGCAGAATTTTCCCGGTCAGCACCCACATCGCGTAGTCGGCAATCATTCGCTTGTAAATGTACTCATCGAATGGACCACCATGATGGCACAGATTTTGATGAGTCCATCCCATCAACAGTTGAACGAAACATGCCGGCAGCGTCCACGAAAGATCATGTTCAAACGTGCTGAAGCGACACCATGTGACATTCATTCGATGACACGAGGTATAAGATGAAGGTGTTGTTGATACCGCCGACTTACCGCTATACGACCCAGTATCCCTCTTTCTTGGCACCATCGGACTTTTCATGCGGATTCGCCTATGTGGCTGCCACGTTGAAAGCCGCCGGTCATCAGGTGTTTGGATGCAATCCCAACAATGCTCCCGGATATGCGTCGGCCTTTGACATGATGCATGATAAGGTCGCGCGGGCCATCGCGACCACGAAGCCGGATCTCATCGGCATCGGGGGAATTTGCACTGATTTCGCCTTTCTGCAGGATGCATTGCATGTGATCAGGCACTATGCTCCATCCGTACCGGTGCTGATGGGCGGGTCTGTCGTCACGTATGACCAAGAATTTATCCATTCAACATTCAAGCCGGACTATTCGCTGGCCGGAGAGGCCGATGATACGGTCGTGATGCTGGCGGATGCCTTGGAACGGCAGGGGGATCTCGATGCCATTCCCAACCTGGCCTACTGGAAACAGGGCAGGCTGGTCTTCACCGAGAAGAATCTGAAATTCGGCCGAGATCTGAATACCTATCCGTTTCCCGATTATTCGATGTTCGACATCGAGGGCATGCTGGAGGCATCGTGGGCGGCGCGTCCGATCTATCGGTTCTACCGAGCGGATCCCAAAATCATGCCCATCGTATCCGCGCGTGAATGCCCGTTCGCCTGTACCTTTTGTCTCCACGGACACGGGGGCCGCGCGAAATACCGGGCCCGCACGACGGAGAACGTCATGGAGGAAATCCAGTACCTCTACGAGCGCTATCCCTTCAACATCCTGATCGTGTTGGACGAATTATTCGCCGTCAATAAACAAAAATTAGAAGAGTTCTGCCGGATCCTGATCGACTATCGAGAGCGGCACGGGTGGGACTTTGATTGGCTGTTCCAAACACACGCGAATGCCCGACTGACTCTGGAGTCGCTTCAATTGGCAAAGCGCGCAGGATGCACCTATTTCAGCTATGGACTGGAAAGCGCGAGCCCTCGCGTGCTCAAGAGCATGAAGAAGGGAACGCATCCGGATCAGTATGCGGAAGCGATCGCGTTGGCAGACCAAGCCGAAATCGGATTCGGGGGAAATTTCATCTTCGGCGATCCATCAGAAACTCCGGAAACGATTGCCGAGACCTTGGGGTTCTACCGAAAATATTGCGCGGATATCCATTGTTTCATGAGCAGTATTCAACCCTATCCCGGCAGCGCATTGTATGCCCCCTGTCAGGATATGGGTTTGATTCCGGACAAATTGGCTTTTTACAAAACGATCGATCAAGTTCCGTTCAATATGACCAAGATACCGGATGCCCAATGGATCGGATATCTACGGGCCATCTATGCATTCGACAGTCTGCCATTCTGTAAAACGGTGGATGTCACCCGCATCCTCCACCGCGCCGTTCGCAATCGGATGACTGCGGGAGGAAGCCGGCAATTCTGGGAGTTGTTCGCCGAGTGCCCTCATTGCGCAAGACCCTTCTCCTTTGTGGAATTGACCGATCCGGCGAACGTTCCGAAGAACGGTTTGCAGGTGATTACCGGTTGTCCCCGATGCTTCAAGCGTGTTCGCCTCAACGTGCCGGTGACCAAAGATCAAGGGCTCTTATTGCCCATTGAGCCGGAGGCGTTGAGCGAAGAGACTCAATTGAGCGTGCCGGGTGGGGGAGACGAGAGTGACATCACCGAGATGGGTGATCCAAGCAAGCGATCATCGCAGTCGCTTCGCGAATTCTTGGATCGAATGGTTTCTCTGTGTGAACAGGGATCGCACCGTGAAGCATTGCAGTACTACGAACGCAATCGCGGTGATTTCATGCCGGATCCTTCATTAGCAGAGTTCGACCGGCTGGTGGAAACCCTTCGTCAGAAGCTGGCGGCGTAGTCGGGCATGAGACGTTCATGGTGAAGCCGAAAATCCTCTTGGTGCAATTAGAATTCGGGACGTGGAATCGGGCAAGAGCATGGTCCTACTTGGGACACTTTGCCGTTGAGGACGGCCTCCGCGCCAACGGGTGTGAGTGCGTGACGATTCCGGCGCTCTGCGACATTCCGGACACTTCGCCGTTGTCCTGGCTGCACCATGCGAAAGACCTCCTGACCGGCAGACGCTTCGATCAGATCTGGGTATGGTTGGTGCACAATCGCTATTCGGATGCGTTTCTCGGATGGCTTGCCGAACTGGCACCGGTGCGCGTCGGGCTCATCATGGAGTCGTTGCGGTATAGCGAAGAAGAGTACAGACGTTGGCCGCACTTGCGAGAACGGGCCGGGTTTGTCGAACGGCAAGTGAGGTACATGACGCATGTGCTGACTGCGGACGAGCACGATGCCGACATATTCAATCAAGCCGGTTCGGTTCAAGCCGTATTTTGGCCATCGGCGGTGCCGTCCCGTTTCATTACTGCAACGATCGAGCGATCCCCCCGTCGTGAATCGGCATTTTACGGGGAACTGTACGGGGAGCGGAAGGCGTGGTTGACCATGCCCGGTTTGCGGGATGTGCTGATCCATCCGCCATCCGCAGAAGCGGACACAAGGTTTCCCCAGTTCTTTAATGCATTGCATCAGCAGATGTCTGATCGGCTGCAGTCGGGATGGCGCCCTGATCCCGCCGCACTCACGGAGTATGTGGATGTGTGGCGCCGGCTGCGCGAAGCCATTTTCACCAATTGGCTGGCGAGCCTCAAGCCTTGGAGCGGGATCGTCAATCTCCCCAGCCTCTTTCAATCCTATGCAGGACGTGTCGTGGAAGCCATGGCGGCGGGTCGTCCTGTCATCTCATGGAAGATTCCCGATCGGCCTCGCACGCAGGACCTCTTTGAAGAGGAGTGCGAAATTCTCTTATATCCCAAGGATCGTCCATCAGTTTTGAAGGAACATGTGGAGCGGGTAGGACGTGACGCTGACTACGCTGGAAACATCGCTGCCGCTGCCCGCGTGAAATTGCTTCAATCGCATACGGCAGAAGCTCGTGCACGGCAGTGGTTGAACTGGATTGAGACCGGGCAGTCTCTCATGGCTTACCATGATACGGGAAAGGCAGCTGCCATGGATGCGCGCTCGTCTCAATCGTTGGCCCGGCTTACTGTCGACCAATCCGGCGAAGAGATACACTTTGCCACTACGGTCTTCGTGCTGACGGTCGGTGATCCTGCCTTCGAGGTATGTCTGGAAGCCCTTCACAAACAAGAAGGACCGCCGTTCAAGCTGGACATTATCCGCAATGTGTGTCCGTTCAGCGCTGCGGCGCAAGCGATGATCGATCGCTGCCGCACATCGTATTTCATTCAAGTCGACGAGGACATGGTCTTGGCGCCGGATGCCGTAGCTTCGATGGAGAATGTGATGGCGGCCGCGCCTGACGATGTCGGGATGATTTGCTTCCATTTGTTCGACGAAGATCGCGGTTTACCGATCCAGGGAGTCAAGATCTATCGAACGGCCCTCATGAAGTCGTTGGTGTTCCAAGACGTCAAGGCCAGTGAGATGGATCTCTTGGCGCAGATGGGACGCCTCGGTATCCAATGGATTCTCCATCCTGACGTCAAAGGGCAGCATGGGACTGTTTATACGCCCGACACCATCTACCGTCGTTACAAGACTCTGTATGAAAAGGATATCCGTCAGTGGAACGTCCTGACATCCGATATCCGCCGGAAGGCGGACGCGTTCCGGCAGACCGGCGATCCGCTGCAGCTCTTCGCGTTGTTGGGAGCGGCGCACGGTATCATCAACGCGCCACTGGCGGCCGATCGCGAGAAGGACGCCCGCGCCTATGATCTGGCCGAACTGGATGTGTTCAGACGGCTGTTTCTAATGGATCCACCGCTGACGCAATCCTATGCCGTCGCACGGCAGGCGCCGCCGGCTCACGAACCAATTCCCTTCGAACAGGTGCAATGGAAGGGCGAAAGCGATCGAAATCCATCATCCTCAGTTACGGACCG
>JAICUC010000283.1 GCA_025936075.1 Nitrospira sp.
GCCCGTCGCTTCGAGTACAATCAAGGTCGGCTGCAGTGCCTGCAGTCGGTCGACCACCACTGCGATCCCCTGTTCATCATTCGCCATCTGGAACGCGGTCCCGGGCTGGACCGCCACATCAACGGTGTCTTGCGAGATATCCACACCGATAAAGATCGCTGGGCTCATGGTGCACCTCCGTGTTTCCCGTCCTTGCACAATGCGGGCTCGTGGCCCTCTCAACTGTTCGGGTTGGTGACCGGAGGAACGGGACGACCCGAGCTGACCCACGGTCTTCTTGATTCCAGACCCGGATCTTTGCGATCTGTCCCGCTCCCGTGCTGCCATGATGCAAGACCTCTCTTTATAGATACAATGTCTTTCAATCGAACATTGCGCGCGCTACACTTGCAGTCGATCGTGCCAACTCCCTTTGCGTCATCTCCTGAAGTTCACGCACAATCCTGACCGATTCTCCCACTGAGACCGTCATCCGATGCACGGACGTCGGTGTTCCTTATTCGTGCCTCCTGTAATCGTGCGCGACTCGCTCTATCATCAAATGGGATTTAATCACGTCTGATGGCTCTCAATTGAAAGTTCGGACGGTCTGGTTTATAGATGGTGACCAGTAGGTGTCTCGTTCGCGAGCGCAATGTCATCGACGTCGCTACGCAGTATCTGAGACACGATCAGAGGCAAAGCTATGGGTGCAATCAAGAAGATCCCAAAGCCCGTGCTGTCCCGCTGCGAGTGGAGGCATGACAACTATAGTCTGAAGAGTGAGAACCCGCCAAAGGCTCCGGCTCCATCAGGCCGGCAAGGACTGGAATTCTCCTGATGACCGAAGAGAAGTTCTATGAGCTGTCAGATCATGCACGGGACAGTTTACGCATACGTCCGGTCATCCGCATGGAGTGGATCGAACAGGTTTTGAGACAACCTCAACTTGTGGAGATGGATTCTGTAGATTAGGAACTGGAGCATCGCCTGGGCCGTATTCAGCAGTATGATGGACGGGTCTTGCGCGTGATCGTCAAGAAGGACAGCAATCCGCTACGGATCATCACGTTTTATTTGGATCGAAGGATGAGGAGGCGGTTATGAGACTCAAGGTGGATGAAGAAGCTGATGCGCTGCATCTCCAGTTGGTGGATGTTCCGGTGGAAGAGTCGGAAGAGGTCGCGCCTGGCGTGATCGTGGACTACGACGAAGCCAATCAAGTGGTTGGTATTGAAGTGCTATATCTTTCAAAGCGACCGCATCCAGTTAACTTGATGGACTTTCAGTTTGAGACTCGGCCCAAGAAGCTGGCCTCGGCTGGCTAGGCAACAGTATTCAGTATGGAAATGAGGGGTCACGCCTTGCAATGATGTCAGATGAATCGTCCTGTTATGCGGCGGAGGTTTTGCAAATACTCTATCCTGGAAACACCAGCACGGCGGGATGGCAGAGAAGTGCCCGCGCCAGAACTTAGGCTCGTTCGACGCCCAGATTCACGCGGTTGTTTTCAATAGCGGAGGCGATGGATTGCGGAATCCCAGTCAATCGCGCCAGCTCACTTTGAGTCATATCCCCTGAAGTCGCCCACGATCCCGACAGATTCCCAACAGACCGTGATCCGGGAGCGCGCCACGCGGAAGCCGTTGTTCCTCATTCATACGCCGTCACATCCATCACAAGAACCAGTACGCGCTGCGCCTCGCTTCATCAGATTATTCCGCGTTTGAACGGCAGCCCTGCTATCAGCCATTCTCATCGCCACCGCGAATCTAGGCTGGGAAAGCAGGACAACCAAAGGTCGAGCGCAAGCTCGGTGCGAAGCCTCGTTACGCTGACACGAGGAGATGACAATGCTCTTCGATATGCTTCCTCACCTTCCCCGGCAACGCTTTCTCGGCAAGTCGAAGCTCATACGTCTTCTGCAGGTTCATCCAGAATTCGGCAGTGGTGTTGAAAAAGGCAGCCAGGCGAACCGCAGTATCCCCCGTGATCCCGCGCTGCCCTTTGATAATCGCGGTGATCCGATTTGCCGGGACGTCGAGGGCCTGGCCAGCATGTTGGCATTCATTGGAGGATCGGCGGGCTTCATGAACTCCTCTAAGAGCACTCTCCTGGGTGCACTGGGCGCATACCATTCTTGATCATTGTTGTCCCCATTCAGTGATAATCCGTGATCTCGACGTCATGAGGGCCGTCAGCCATCAACCGAGAGTCCTTTCTTGCTACCGGTCAGCGCGGCTTCCGGTAGCTGCTGGGCCACTCGGATTCGGCTTTGCGGTAGGGCGGGCGCGGCGGTCGTCGTACGACCAACCGTTTGAACAATAGCGCGAGGGCGGTCAGTGACAAGGCGGTAAAGAATCGGTTGAGCATATCGATCCCTCATCGATAGCCTACCACTCTGAGGCGGGCACGCGAAAGGCCAAGAAAAGGGATCGGGTTGGCGAAAGGGTCGCGAGAAGTCCCCAATCCGCTGTTATGGCGATTGAGGACGGTGTGCCGGCTTACGAATGGCGAACACTGGAATGGTGTTCAAGCTGCCAGTGTAAATTGGCGGAGGGCTTGCTGCCGCACTTCAAATTAAATCTTTGAAGATCAAATACATAATCCGCTTCCCACTCTGTTCTGTACGTTCCACCAAGCACCCCATCGGGTGGGTCCGTCATCGCACTTCGACGAAGCACGATCGGTTTGACCAGTATGTCCTAATCCACTAAAATGACCGACTATGAGGAAACACGGCACTGCACAACCAGCGAGTACCGTCACCGCAACCAAAGCGAAGGCAAGTTTCTCTGCTGTCTTGGCGAGAGCGGGTTATCGAGGTGAGCGGATCGTGATCAAAAAAGGGACCCGTCCCACTGCTGTCATCCTCGGCTATGAGGACTATCAACGATTGGTCGATCTGGAAGACCGCTATGAATCATCGCTGTTGTCCAAAAGCCTTAAAGAAGATCGATACATAACTCTTGATCAAGTGACCAAGCGTCTTGGCTTGTGAGTTATGCGCTCGAATTCTCTGAAGCGATCTTTGAGACACTTGAGGAGCTAGGCCATAGTGATGCCAAACGTCTCCGCCAAGTGTTCCTTAAGATTTTGAGCCTTCGCCGCTCGCCCCGTCCACCCGATTCTGAACAACTCGCGCATTTCAAGTATCGTGGATTCACCGGCTTCCGGATTACGCAGGGAGAATATCGAATTGTCTATGCGATCGATGAAAAGGCCAAGATCGTAAAACTCGCCCGCATCCTGCATCGAGACCGCGATTATCGAGAACTCGATCGGATTTAAGAAGACGTTCAATTACCCGAAGTTCAGTACAGGCAACCACAGGAGCTCGACGTGATTTCGGCACAAACACCTTCGTGTGGAGTCGGCGCTCGACTTCGACTGGGTCGGCGCATTCGAAAAAGAGGTCGACAGTTTCACAGTTTCTTTGAGGTTGGCTGTGGCGGATTCGAGGTCTCTCCCTGGCTCGCCACGTTCAACTCGGGACACAGCGCGACGTAGCCTGAACCTTCCCTTTCGACAATCGCCATATAGCTTTTTGTTGCCATGACTCTCGACCCTTCCAAGGAGTTCCAGCTGGTGACGGACGCACTATAGCGATCCTTCTTTAAGCCGACAACAGAATCAGGGATCTCACGTGAAGCAGATCTTGTCATCGAGAGGCGGGGGGCAGCTCTTGCGCAACAGAAGATATCGTCGGCTGTAAAAGCAATAACTTACAACGTTTCAATGGCTCCTATATGTAGTTCGATACTCTTGAGCTTACTTTCAGCACCGTCTGCTAGAGTTACAGGGTATGGCCTTATGGTTCATGCGGCTCCGAACGTGCCTGCGCATTGTCCTGGCCCTACTCAGTACGGTGGGTCCTCTCCTGGGCCTCTTAGTGGCCTACGTCATGATCAGGGACTGGATCAAAATTCCGCAGGGTGACGTGTACTACGTGGAGCACGATTATCTCGGTGATGCAGCGTGGTGGGGGCTGTTGGGCCTCGGGACATTACTGGCGGCCGGGCGGGTGCTCTTCATACGTGAAGCGCGCCTCCGATGGCTGTGGCTGCCCCTAGTGATGTCGTTCGTCACCATCATGATGGTTCCCCAGCAGATGTGGCTGCACCATCCACCATTTCCCAGGCTGGACGGCCTCAACCAGGCACAGAGAGTCGGCAACTCCGTTCGCTCTCAGCTCCTCTCGCTACACTCGGATCTCAAAGCGGCGGTTGAACGGGGAGAACCACCGCTATGTACCTCTGGTCCGACCTCCGTAGTCAGTCCATATTTTCGAGCCGGTGTTCAGTTGACCTATCAGCAGGTTTGTCTGGCGACCGATCTGCCCCTTGAGACGTTATTGGCGTCAAGTGCCCCGGGAACGCTCTATATCATTACGCGTCCGGGCGATCCGACCATTAGACTACGTGCGACTGTCTTGGAGAGAAATGTGGATACCAGATCGGAGTGGCTGAGGCCTCGCTTCAGGATTGACCCGATGGAGCTGACAATTTCTCCTCAACCCGCGTCAAAGTCGAGCCCCACATCCTCTTCGCGGCCTCGGTCGAGGTTTCAATTTGTATCAGTCTAATGTGTGAAGAAATTGGAGCGGGAAAAGGGATTTGAACCCTCGACCCTCGCCTTGGCAAGGCGATGCTCTACCACTGAGCTATTCCCGCTCAAGAGATTTGAGGAGTGGAGTGTACTGACCGCACAGCATGCTGTCAAGCCAACC
>JAICUC010000281.1 GCA_025936075.1 Nitrospira sp.
GACGGATTGAGCCGGGTAAGCACATACCCCAGAAACAAGATGCCCACTAGCACGGTACGAATTCGAAGCAAGTACCGATCCGCTCTCATTTCTGTACGCACCAGATCAACTAGCCAACTCTTAAAACGTCTTCTCCAATCAAACAACGTTTACCATCGACACAGCTCGCAAAACCTCTAGAGAAAGGAACGTCTAAGGCTGCCCTCAGGAAGCCCGAAGCTCTTGACATCCTTCGTTGCAATGTATAAGCAGACGCTCCCGATCGTAATAAAACTGCACAGGAGTGAGAGAGATGGGTGCTTGGGATTTTGAACCGACAGTGAGATTCCACAGATTATCTGTTGTGGCCTCGATTTGTTTACTGTTCGCAGGCTGCTTGTTCGTCGAGTCATCGAAAGAAGGGGCGAACTCACAATCTCCTGTTCAAACTAAAAAAGCGAGCTCGAGCGTCACAAGCGAAGGCAATTATATGGAATCGTGCCGCGCGAAAGGTGTCCCGATTCCACCCGATTGGAAGCAGTCTTCATCCGAATGGGAAAGTCACGGCAACCTCAAGACCATATTGCTGACTCCAAATAATCTGGAAACGGTCGATGCGGCAACATTCGCGAGCGTCTGGTCGTACGCCTCGCCCGATGTAAGAGGCGCGTGCATTGCACTGGGAAGAGGCGGCGGGTCATTTCAAATTATTTGTCAAAGCGCCACGGCGGGGTACGCTTGTTTTTGGGGAAACGATCCGACCTCAAGAACCAGCTGGACACCTGAGACAGCAGAAGTACCTATCGCCTCACTTCGAGATCCTGTCCAGGGATTTGCCACGGGAACTGTGCCATGCACCGAATGCCACCGCGGAAACAATGCCTTCTTGTATGCCCCTGACGATCCTACCTGGGCCACGGTATTGAGACCGGAGCATGTCCGCCCCACATTTACCACGCGGGTTGAACAGTCGTCACACCACGGACAACTCACGTTCGGCGCGACAACAATTACCTACCCACGTTTTATACCTGTCGGAGGGAAAGCCATGTCCCTGAACAATCCGCTGCCGACCACGCCCGGATGTTCAGGGTCTTGTCACGAATCACATTTTGAGATCTTAGAAAAGAATCACACCGTCGAAGGCTACGTGCGAATCCCTCGTCCCATGGGACCCAACTGCGCGCGCGATTCACCGGATGATGATCCCACCAGGCATTGCTACCAACGGTAACTGTTGGTCATATTAGCTGTGCCACCCATGAAACTGATCTTTCCGACGAATCAAGTTGCAGAGTTGGCGTGCATACTTTCTACCAAATTCATACCAAACATTTTTCGCCTTAGCGTCATCATCGCGTGGTGGCTTTTGCTGGAGTATTGAGTCACAAGTCGAACTGCTACCTGCCCCACGCACAGCTCATGGTCCAACCCCTCACTTGCTACCGACCATCTCGGCGCCACTTGACGAAATCGTCCAATCTGGCCGAGATTGTATCGCGCTGGTTGGAATGTATCCGTCAGCAATAGCGTACAAAGAGAGAAGCTGAGGTTATAACAAGAATCATCGAAATTAACCCCGGTATGGGCCTTGCTCGCGTCCCTCAGCTCGTGCGCCTCTGCTGATAAGTACAAACAGATTGAACCGCAGCTTGTCGTTCCGTTCACGATGAAGAACTTTTCCCGGCCTACCGTAGTAAGCTGGTCCAATGCCAGACAAACGTTTACGTTGTGGCCTTGGAACGAAGCCTCATCTCACCACCAGACAGCAAAGGTTGGTGAAGCGGCCGCAAAACCAGCAATTCCTCAAACAGTCCAGGTCTTGGCCAAACAGATTCCAGCGAACATCAGTGAACCCTACGATCTTGGACTCAAAATGCGGTTTGACGAAGCTACGACTCTGCTCGCCAAGACCGAAGAGAAGAAACGGGAACTCGCAAGCACACAGCTTGAAGAGCACCAAGAGAAATCCGCCACATCTATCTCGTCAGAACCGTGACGAAACCTATGCCGGCAATTGAGGCTCTTCCCTGGTATGAGAAGGGAGCAAATCTCAAAGTGACCTGCGAGCCGGAATTGCTTCAATGAGTTTGGCCCGGCATAGCTGAGAGGAGGTAACTATGATGCCGCACTACGTTTTTGCAGAATGCACTGACAATTCGAGAAACCGTTCTTGAGGCTGGAGATCCTGACCTAGCCCTGAGCTCAACAATTTTGCGGCCTGCACGACTGCTCTCACCACCCAACACCAAGACCGCCTTGTCCGAAGGCCGAGTCTGTTCTGTCCTGAACCGTTCGAATCGACATAGTAGGATCGCATGGAAGCGGATCGGATCAAGAGATCCCTGGGTCAGTGCGAACGCAACCGTTTGTACAAGCTGTCCACTTGAAACGCTGGTTGAAGGACATACAGAAAGCCTACCTCACCTATGAGGGCTCATCGAGTCGCACGGCTGAAGATTGCCTTGGCCAGCGGTATTGACCTTGTTCCAAGCCTGGAGGTTGGCATAATCGGCAATACCCCATCCAAGGCAAGGGAAAACTTCTCTATTAAGGAAGTGCCTGAACGAGGGTTGCTGTTGGAAGGTGGACCCAGAAACCGGGAGTACGCATTCGCAATGAAGAGGCGTATGCCTGCCTGGCGAAACAGGGAACGGCATTCAACTCAAAGTGACGTTTCTGAAGCCTCGCCATGTAAAACCCACCAGCACCGATGACAATACATGACTCCCATTCTGAAAGGTTTTGCGCCACGTACTTTCGCCTCACAGACAGAACCCTGGTCCGTTGTCCAAAGATTCTTGCGGTCAAAACCCAAATTTGAATAAACATATCGAATGGGTCAGCAACTGTTACGCGACGAATTAGGCGTTTCTATTCACACTCGCCGAGAACTGCAATCTTAGCCATGACCGGGTCCGTGAGGCATTATGAATCGTAGAGGTCATGGTAATTTGTTGGACATGTCCAACAAAACTTCGTCTCTTCATACTGTCAGGACCTTGTCAAACATGATGGCATGAGGGGATTGAGTCCAACGATTTGTAAGTGATTCTACCTGCAAGGAGCTATGGGAGCTCCTTGTTGCGCACTGTACTGTAGCGGAATTTGATTATCCCAGGTTCCTGATGCAGGCGCTCCGCGATATACCACTGCATCCAGTCCAGAATGATGTGTCTCGACTCGCCCGCCTATGGGGCGGAACGCGCCAAACCATGCAAAATGGACCGCTCCCGTGATCCGCTTCATCTCCTTCGTCAGACCCCTGCAACAAGCGCTATGCCCAAAGCGGGCGATAGCCGAATGTGGGATACACCAAGATCCAGTGGCACGCATGGTTCTAATCCATAGAGGATGACTACAAGACGGTTATCGATAAAGCTCGAGGAGGCGGTGCAATCCAGAGCGGTTAACCCTACACACGGCAATCCCACGTTCGGAGATACCGGACAGTGATCTCACGACTCAAAGGCCTCCGACCCCGGAATTATCAAGATCTCCGTTGAAAGTTTCTGAGCCGCTCCATGGTAATGGTTACGCTGCCTTCTTCGTCGACCACGGTTGCGGCTCGGTCTGCTCGGCCTCAATCCTTGCCATGACCGGTGCAATCGCGGCATAGCCCTTCACTCTTCTGAACCGCCCTCACACGCGAGCAGTACCGTGCCGAGCCATCGCTGAAGCATGCGGCTCCCCGCGTCCGTTTGATGTTCCGCTCACTGTGGCGAACCAATGAGAACATACTTTCGATCGGGTTGGTGGATAGGAGCGTCTTGCGGAGCAACGGCGGTACCTGCCCCTGATGCAGGGACAACAACTCCTCGAAGGCTTCGACGAGCGACTCTGCCGCCGACTCGTTCTTCGTCCACAGCCACGCCTCCAACTCCCGCAGCATGCGCCGAGCATCGGCATAGTTCGTTTGTTCTAACGCCGTCATGAGCCGCCGATGTGCCTCAGGGCGGTAGGGCTTGGCCAGATGTCGCTGGAGGTTCCGGCTCTTATGAATGGCACAGCGCTGATGCACCAGCTTCTTGCCGAACCAGGCCCGGAGGGCTTTGATCAACCCACTCCCACCATCAGTCACGAAGAGAATCCGTCGAGCGAGCGCCAGGCCGCGATGTTCGAGATCCCGAAACCACGCCTCGCAAATCTCGTGATTCTCCGAGGAGTCTTGCCAGAACCCGAGGCCATCTTCTCCCCAGATACGTCCACGCCCAAGGCCACGACAAACGCTTCGCCCCCCTCGGTGGATCGTGTCCAGAAAGAGCGCGAACGGCGTGACGTCCTTCAGGGACCGCTCTTGGAACGTCTTCAGCTTCGCCGCTGTCAGCTCCACCAGCTTCTACGAAATTGCGGTAGGAGACACGCCAACAGCGTGGGCCGCATTGATGACGATGTCGACATACTTCTGAGCCGAGACACCCCGAAGAATCTTCTCCAGGAGTTCTTCCGAGAACGTCCCGGCGTTGCGCAAGCGGGCATAGGATTGGAGGGTGACCTCCTCCTGCTCCATGTGCCGTAGTCGAGGACGAGTTACGGGGGCCTTCGGTCGGGTGTCTCGTCGTTTCATCGGTGGCTCCCTCCTCCTATGTGCCGGGGGAGTATCCCACGGCGGAGCCACTCAGCAACATTCAACGAACTTCAGGATAACTCCCGATCCCACGGTTATGCTTTAAGGATATCGTTGTCCAGAACTAAACCGTCGATCCTCTGTTTCGGCTTCTTGATCTGTACTCTTTGAGAGCCTCTCCATCCTGCGGATGGATCTA
>JAICUC010000390.1 GCA_025936075.1 Nitrospira sp.
CGCTTGGCTGGCTCCGTATCTGGAAGAACCGATCATCGGGGTGGCGATCGGCGTGGTGGCGGGAGGGGCGGCTCAGTTCGCCATGCAGCTTCCCAGCCTGAAACTGCGGGGATTGCTGTTCGGCTTTCGATTCGAGCCGGGCCATCCGGGCTTGCGCCGGATCGGCGCATTAATGGTGCCCACGTTGCTCGGCCTGTCCGTGACTCAGATCAATCTGACGGTAAGTACGGTATTGGCGTCGTTCTTTGCCGGCGGACCGACCTATCTGTTTTACGGCATGCGACTCATCCAATTTCCACTGGGCATCTTCGGGGTCGCGTTGGCGACGGCGATTCTGCCCACGTTATCGTCGCAAGCGGCGCGAGGCGCATTAGACGAACTGCGCACCACGCTCGGGTTCGGTCTGCGCATGATCCTCTTCATCATCGTGCCGGCGATGGCGGGACTGATTCTATTGCGCACTCCGATCGTGCATCTCTTCTTCGAACACGGTACGTTCACCGCCAAGGACACGGGGGAGACGGCGCTGGCGGTCCTCTGCTACGCCGTCGGCTTGTGGGCATTCGGAGGAGTTCGCATCATCGTCGCGGCGTTCTATTCGCTGCAAGATACCAAGACGCCGGCCATTTCTGCGGCGATCGCGCTGGCGGCGAATGTTCTCTTCTCGCTGGTGTTGATGTCTTTTCTAGGCGCGGCCGGGTTGGCGCTCGCCACGGCATTGGCGGCCATGGTCAACGGAGTCATTCTGGTTGCGGTGTTGAACCGGAGGCTGGGCGGAGTTGACTGGAGAACGGTGGGACGCTCTTCCCTTCGAGTCATAGCAGCATGTATTCCGCTGGTCATCGCATGCTGGTGGGTGGCTGAAGCAGAGATATGGATGCACCCTGCCGAATGGGTCACGAAATCCGTGATGCTTTTTGCATCTGTGGGATTGAGTGTCGGGGGATATCTCGGTGTTCATGTGTTGCTTCGGTCGGAGGAACTTGGGGTCGTGTGGGGAATGGTACGAAGGAAACTCGGTCGAGTAATGGGATAACAAGGAGCGATTCATGCAGCGTGCGATGATCTTTCGTTCACCCTGGGGTTGGATGGGAATCGCGGAATCTCCAAAAGGGATTCAAACGATCGTGTTGCCGAAACGGTCGAAGCGGGCTGTCGAGTCCGATCTCAACATGCAGTCGATTGGGTCACTGCAACAAGGGGAATCCGCGCAACTGGAAGAAACCCGCCGGCAGTTGCTCGATTATCTTGCCGGAAGGCGGAATACCTTTGATGTGCCGCTTGATCTGTCGCAGGGAACATCGTTCCAACGACAAGTATGGCGGACGTTACAGCGAGTACCTTATGGAAAGCTCCGTTCATATCAATGGATTGCCGCACGGGTCGGAGGCAGGCACTATGCCCGGGCAGTCGGCAATGCGGTGGGCGCCAATCCGTTGCCGATCGTCGTCCCTTGTCACCGAATTGTCGCCCACGATGCCTCGCTCGGCGGGTTCTCCGGAGGCCTGTCCATAAAACGCAAGCTGCTCTCCCTCGAAGGGACGCTGCGCTGTTTGAAATCCGGTCATTAGTCTTTGGACAATGGTCAAGGACGAAGATGCCTATACAGCTATATACAGATAGATCGCAACGAATGACCATTGCCCTATCACTCTCATCATGAAAGCCGTCCTTCAGCGCGTCACCAATGCCTCGGTCGAGGTTGACGGCAACGTCGTGGGCCGGATCCAACATGGCTTGATGGTCTTGTTGGGTATTGCGAAAGGTGATAATGAATCGGATACGGCCTATGTGGTCGAGAAGATCCGAAGCCTCCGTATGTTCGCCGATGATCACGGGAAAATGAATCGATCGCTGACGGATGTGGGTGGCGCCGTGTTGTTGGTCTCTCAATTCACGCTGTTAGGCCGGATCGATAACGGACGTCGTCCCAGCTTTGATGGAGCTGCTCCTCCCGACCTGGCCAAACGTCTTTATGAACAGGTCGTGGCTGATCTTCGGGCATACGGGACACCGGTTGAGATGGGTGTGTTTGCCGCACATATGCACGTGGCCTTAGTGAACGATGGGCCGGTGACATTCGTGCTGGACAGCAGGGAAGGTCACTAGTGTTGTATCCCATATCTTCGGGAGATAATCCATTCACTCTGAGCTTATTGAAGGGCTCTTGTCCGGACTCAAGATCTGAGAGTGGAGTTCCGATAGAACCGACAAGAGTGGAAATCGGATCGTAGAGTCAAGATCTGGTATACTGAGCCCAAGCCTCATCGGCCGTCGCAGGAGGTGGAGATGAGCACTCAAGTTCCTCAACGACACCCGCTCCGGCAACTCTTCGGCGCATTAACCGAAAAGAGCTTTACGGAACACCTTGGCTGGCCCGATGCCAAGGTCACCTCGTACGTCTCCGACCTGTTGGTCGATTTCACCCATACGGATCAGCTCTATAAGATTAGAAATCGACAGAACCAGCCGGTCGATAGCGTCGTCGATTTGCTCTTCGAGTCGGAAGTCATGCTGGAAGCCCAGTCGTTGGACCGTGAACGGGATGTCCATCGTCATATTGGGGATTTCACGCTGTTCATGGCCGGACTCTTTCCCGAATATCTTCGACGGCTCAAGTCGGCCGGCCGTATCTATCACAAGGACTTTCTTGTGGACTATGTGAAGACGGGGAAACGGTCCTATGGGATCGTCGCGCAAATCGGCCGTGATGATGCCGAAACCAATTTGCCCTTGTTTCAAAAATTATCCGAGAACTTTGAACTCTGCGTAACGGGTCTGGGGTTCGTGCGGTCCGATCTGGATCGCATGCAAGATCCTGCTTATCGGAAGACCCGGGATCTGCTCTTGAATTGAAATCCGTCCGTTCCATCATCCTTGCGCACGGGGGCGCCGGCTCCCGCGCCATGACCTCACCACAAGCCGCGTGCCTGCGCGCCGCCTTGCAAGTCGGCTATCATTTGCTGGATCGGGGCGGCTCCGCGCTCATTGCCGTGGAGCATACCATTCGCGTTCTGGAGCGCAGCGGCCTCTTCAATGCTGGAAAAGGGTCGAAGCTGCAATTGGATGGTGTACGGCGGATGGATGCGTCCATCATGGA
>JAICUC010000346.1 GCA_025936075.1 Nitrospira sp.
CTCCCCTTGAGTTGAACTGGACCGGGAGCACCGGACGTGCGGCCGCTCTCTATGTGAGCAATATTTTCTTCGACAAGAACGCCGGGGATTACTTTAGCCGAGATGTGCAATCCAATCCATTACTGCATACGTGGTCACTGGCCGTCGAAGAACAGTTTTACCTGTTCTGGCCGTTGCTAATCCTGTTGACGTTCCGCTGGTGGGGGTCTCTGCAGAGGCTGGTCGCCGTGCTCTGTGGATTGACCCTCATCTCACTGTGCATTGGCGTTGTGTCCGCCACATACAGCGGCACCTTTGCGTTCTATGAATTGCCGGGACGAGCATGGGAGTTTGGAATTGGAGGACTCGCCGCGTTGCTGCCCTGCGGCAGACTTCGTATTCATTCCGGCTGGTGGCTCGCGTTCGGCTGGCTCGGCCTTCTCTCGATTCTGACTGTCGCGCACTTTCTCATGGGCGACACGAACTTCCCAGGCTGGATCGCCCTCATCCCGACACTGGGCACGGCCGCAGTGTTGATTGCGGGAACGGAACAACCCCAGCGTGGAGTAGGCACTGTGCTCGCCACGGCACCCCTGCAGACGCTCGGAAAGCTCTCCTACTCCTGGTATCTGTGGCATTGGCCCTTTCTCATCTTCTCCGCGATACTTCTCCCGACTATCTCCAGCACGGGTAAAATAGCTGTTGCAACCCTCGCTTTGGCGGTCGCCGGTATCAGCTATCATGTGGTGGAGCGTCCGATTCGCTTCCACCCTTTTCTCCTGAAACGTCCGGCATTGTCGGTCGGCCTCGCCGGGGCTGCCACGATCTGTTTGATCGGTGCCGCGCTGCTCTCCATGGGGTTCGCTGCGGAGCTGGCCAAGGACTCTCGCCTGACGCCGATCATTGCGGCGAGCCATGACCTCGACAGACTCCCGAGAAAGCATGAATGCTTTCCCGCCATGGGATCAGCGGAGGTCAAAACATGCCAATACGGTGATGGATCCTCCGGAATCCATGTCGTCCTCTTTGGTGACTCCCATGCCATCCATTGGTTCAATCCACTGGAACAAATCGCGAAGGTGAACGGATGGAAATTGACGACCATGGTAAAAATGGCGTGCTATGCGTACGATCTAAGGCACACCGGCGAGTTTGCAAAATACAATACCGCCTGCGCTCAGTGGCGTATGGAGGCGCTGAAACAAATTCATGAGTTGCGTCCGACCCTCGTGTTCCTCGCCAATGCAACCGGTTCCCTCGGGCAGAATGGCAGGACTATTTCACCTTCGGCATTCGACCGGTTGCGCGACGGGACGAGGCATACCCTGCAAGCGTTAGCAGGTCTGCGCGTGGTCGTCATGCGAGACACTCCATATTTCCCATATAATATTCCGACCTGTCTGGCCAGAACTGCCCGTCACGCCTGGTATCTCCATGGCTCTTGTGGAGCTGACCGATCGACCGCTCTCAACCCTGCCGTCTTCGAGGCCGAACAAGCCGGTGCACGAGGGCTGCCCCATGTTTACTTTCTCGACCTTACCGACCTCATATGCCAAAGAGACACGTGCACACCTATGCGCGGAGACACGATCATATATCGCGATGATGCGCACCTAACCGGATATTTTGCCGGCCAACAGATGCCGGCATTGACTCTTGCATTAGACACGATTGTGCATGACCCTGATTGATCCGCTTCGGGTGGCCGAAGTTCCACTGCATAGGCCGTCATGTCTATGAGATCGCAGGCTGCAGTTCGGGCCACGACTCAAGCTGTATGCACAAGCGCTGAAGTTCCTCCAAGTCATGCGTACGAGGAATCACGAGGCTTCTCCCTGCGAGCACACCTTTCAAATACGTCTCGACCGCTTGCTGAGCATGGAAGCACGCGGTGTCGTAGGGACCCTCACTGGCAGTCGTGCGCCGGACATCTGCAAGACCACTGTCGGCCTTTCGAGACCACCCTCGCACCCGAGCCGATCTATCTTTCATAAAGCAGTTTGCCTTCGGCCAGTATCGTAGAGATGAAGGCATTGGGCACGGCCTTCCATTCTTCGACCTCTCGGGGTGTCCAGACGACAATGTCCTTGGCGGGGAACATCCCACAGAGCACCTGTCGATAGCGACGCAGGTCGGATTCTTCGATGATCAGCAGATCCAAATCGCTGTCCGGCCTTTCTTGATTTCTTAAAATTCATTCCGTACAATCTGCACAATTCGTACATTTAGTACATATGCGATGTTTTGGAAGGAGAGAGCCATGGCACATCTCCCCGCTAGTAAGGCCCGACAAGGTTTTGCCGATACGATTAATCGCGCGGCGTATGGTAAAGAACGGGTCGTCGTACGGCGGCGTGGGAAAGAAATTGCCGCGGTGGTGCCGATCGACGACTTGCGGCTCTTGGAGGAATTGGAAGATCGGATCGATCTCGCCGATGCGCGTGCGGCCCTAGCCGAGACCAGAAAGAAAGGGGCGAAGTCGCTTGATGCGATTCTCAAGGAGATGGGCCTCTAAGTTTCTATGGCCTACGCGATTCTTCTCGCCCCACCTGCCGAGCGTCAACTTAAAGCGTTCGCCGCATCAATTCAGAAACGAATTGTTAAGCGCCTGAAAAGCTTACACCATGATCCTCGTCCTCAGGGCGTCAAGAAACTCGCTGGAGAAGATGCTCTTTACCCTATTCGTGAAGGCAGCTATCGGATCCTCTACACGATCCAAGACAAGCAACTTGTCGTGCTTGTTGTAAAGATCGGCGATCGAAAAGAAGTGTATCGATGGGCCGCCCCTTGATACAGCCTTTCTGTACTCATCTCGGTATAATAATGCATGCTTGAATGATGAAGTGTACAACACCGTTGAAACGGATCAGATTCCTGTAACTCCTGTGCAATGTCTTATCTCGCCCCTCAGAAATTCCCCACACCTCTCGACCGTGACCAGGTGACTCAAGACTGGCGCCGGCGCGGCTTCTCCTGCGACCTGTTCACCGACCCTCCCGGCAGGGAGTGGAACGATTTCGTCGACGCGACGAATGAGTTGGTGACCGTGACGGAAGGAAGGCTCAAGCTCACCATTGGCGAAGAAGAGATTATTGCAGAGCCGGGGGACGAAGTGGTTATTCCGAAAGGCATTCGCCATTCCGTCAAGAATATCTCCTCCTCTACGACGCGCTGGCTGTATGGGTACGATTAGAAGAAAGGTTTACGAATCACTTCAGAACACATGAGTTCGAAGTCCCGCATGACTTCGACCTACCTATCAGCGGACTTAACCCGATATGGAGCTCGGGACGCTCACCTCATTTTTAGGCTGACAAATAGTTCAGTGTTTCTGATATCCTAGCGCCCGTTTCTTCGCCGTCTAGACTCACTTTCCACAGTGTCTGAGGTGGTTCAAGGCCACGCACCGCGCTCTCAGGAGCTATCTAAAAGGGGGAAGGCAGATGTTTCCTAGATCCATCGGCAACTTTCTCATTGTCTCATCCTTGTTGCTGTCGTTAACGGGCTGTCTCGCCAGGGAGTATGTCGTTCGCCCACCGGCGCCGACGCTACTGCCGGCAACCCCGAACCCTCTCTCCCCAGCCACGGAATCCACCGTCAGCTTTCCCGTTCAGATGGACCTGTCGCCATTCATCCATGCTGCGAACGATGACAGCATGATTCCCAAAAAGTTCGATCATTGGAGGAACTCCATCAGGCATCCTAAAGGTGTCGAGTATAAGTATTACGCCGAGCGGGATGATTTTGCGGTGGCA
>JAICUC010000256.1 GCA_025936075.1 Nitrospira sp.
ATGGGTAAATCTCTTCCCATCTTCAACGACCCTTCCGGCACTTTTGGTTCTTTGCAGCAACAGGTTGCTCAGTTCTTCTCCCCCAATCCAAAGGGAGACGGACCGTTCGACGGTCGGACAGTTGATGACTTTAAGCCCTACCTCGTTGCGCTGAACCTGACCAAGCGTTGCAATCTCAAATGTGATCACTGTTATCTCGATGCAACGACCAAAGCCGCCGGTGGAGACGATGAGCTCAGTACCGAAGAATGCTATCGGCTCATTGCGCAAATCGCGGAAGTGAATAAGGGCTGTCTCCTTGTCATCACGGGCGGCGAACCACTCGTGCGGCCCGACATTCTCGACATTGCTCGTTACGCGGTCAAACTCGGCTTTATGGTCGTCTTCGGGACAAACGGGATGCTGATCAATGACCAGCTGGCCAAGACCCTTGTCGAGATCGGCGTGATGGGCGTAGGCATCAGTATTGATTCGTTGCATGCCGCCAAGCATGACGCCTTTCGTGGCGTGCCGGGATCCTGGGAAGCGGCGGTCGCCGGTATAGAAGCCAGCAAGCGGAATGGACTCCAATTCCAAGTGCATTTCAGCGCTCAGCCGATGAACTATAGGGAACTGCCCGAGGTCATCGACTGGGCGCACCGACTCGGCGCCCGCGTATTGAATGTGTTTTTTATGGTTTGTACGGGAAGAGGCGAGGAGTTGACGGATATCACCCCCGCTCAGTATGAAGAGGTGCTTGGATACCTGGTTGAATGCCAGGATAATTACAAAGGCATGCTGGTCAGGGCCCGCTGCGCTCCGCACTTCAAACGGTTGGCTTACGAGAAAGATCCTAACTCGCCGATCACCAAGGCTACGGGATACATGGGAGGGGGGTGCCTCGCGGGGACCAACTACGCCCGGGTGACGCCGAACGGCGAGTTGACTCCTTGTCCTTATATGCCGCTGTCGGCAGGGAATCTTCGCCAACAGAGCTTCGTCGATCTCTGGGAACGATCGGATGTCTTCAATTCATTCCGCTATCCTCAGCTCAAGGGGAAGTGTGGCGACTGTGAATATAGCGACATCTGCGGGGGTTGCCGCGCCCGTCCCTATGTTGATCACGGCGACTGGCTGGATGAAGATCAGTGGTGTCTCTACACCCCAAAAGGCGGCGAGAAAATCAAAGTCGCGTTCAATGTCTTTGAAGAAACCGACGTCACATGGGACGAAGCGTCCACGCTCAGATTGAGCCGTATCCCCTACTTCTTACGCGCCATGGTCAAAAAAGGTGTGGAAAAGCACGCCCGAGAAAACAATGTGCAGCTCATCACCGTCGAATTGATGGAGGAGCTGCGGAAGAAGCGATTCGGCAATGACGCACCGGTCTTCAAATTTTAGCGTCAACCGTTAATCGTTACTCGTAACCGTATCAACTGGAATGTGCAGCTCTTCCGCCTCCCGTGATTTACGTTTAACGGTTCACGATTAACGAGTTCGAGCATGGATACTCTCCAAAGTATCACTACTGATCTCAATATCCTCATTCCGATCGTCAACCACTGGTTTCATCTGCTCTCGGCGATCATTTGGATCGGCGGCTTGGCATTTCTCGTCATGGCGGTGACACCCGGACTGCAAAAAGCCGTTCCACGGGATCAGATCAAACCCATCACGGACATTTTTTATCGGTACTACAAAAAGGTCGCCGGCATTCTACTGATCGTCCTGCTATTTACCGGCGGTGTGAACCTTCATTACGTCAATCAAGTCTTGGTCTCGCAAACCGGCAGCGGGGTGCAACACCACTCCAAATATCTCATGGTCTTCATGATAAAACTTCTTCTCGTGCTGGGCCTCCTCACGCTGTTCCTCTACACGGTCATTTTCAAGTCAGACGATGAGGCCGATGAGGGAGAGTCCTATGAAGCCATTCCCTTCCAACGCGCCGCCCTCTGGATGGGCTTCTTCATCGTCCTCTGCGCCGCTGCCATGAAACATCTGCATCAATAGTCCTATTGATATCTTGGGACAGGCTTCAGGACAGACTGTCTCAAACGAGACATCATTGTATCAGTTCGATACAGTCCTACCCCCCTAGACAACAGTTGATCTCAATACATACTCAGAAGAATCAACCACATCGATGCATATTTCGTTGTCAGCCATCCTGGAATGAAGGTTGCTTAACCTATTACGCATTTATCTATCTCGAAACCGACAAAATGAAGCACGGTATGAAACCGGCAGTCACTCACATGGTAAGGAGGAATCCTTCTTCCTCATCATTTGATATCCCCTTGGGATCATGTCCGTCCAGGGCTGTAGAGTTACAACCTGGCACTGCCACTGGCAAGACGGGTCCTCCGCAACGGGTGTTACAGCCCGCTCAAGAACATAATCCGTATACGGGCGCCAGGGTCGAACTGAACACGTTGCCTTCCCTGTTGGTTGTTGAAGATGAGCCGGATATCGCGATGGCGTTGCAAGACCTCCTCGAATTCGAAGGATTCCAAGTGGACTGTGTATCGACCTGCCGCCAGGCTTTCTCCTCCATAGAACAGAATATTTACAATGCAGTCCTCCTTGATCTCGAGTTACCGGACGGAGATGGCTGTTCAATCTTGGAGAAACTCCAAGTTTCTCATCCTTCACTCCCCGTGATCATCTTAACGGCTTCAAATAGGGATCTTGGACCTCTGCGACCGTATGCTCGCTTGGCCAAACCGTGGAAGAGAGGCGAGTTATGCGGAGTACTTCACCGAGCCACCGGCACGGCGTTGTCTCAATGGTGAGTTTTGATCAGGAATGCAACCAGGCATAGCGACGAATTTCATCACTTCGATCGGTTCAAGCCCAGCGCCCGCTTGAAGACCGCGGCGAAGCCGAAATAGCCGAAGGAATCTTTGAGGTTGGAATAGAGCCGCTTGATCGTACCCATCTCCGGATTGGTGACGTACTCCATCGTGAGCGCGATCCGCTCTTCACCTTCTCCGAGAGGCGTGACCGCATGCCAGAGCTTGTCCCCGTTGAAAATCACCATGTCTCCCGGTTCAGTGACAAGCTCAAGATGACGGGGCTGCTTGGTCGGGTGGTCTTTGAAGAGTTCGCACACCAACTTGCACTGAGTTGATCGATCAACAAGCCCCATCAAGATCGTGTACCGAGCGCCCTTATAGTATGACGTATCGTAGTGGAACCCAATGTGGTCGCCCGGTTCAGTGTAGTAGTAGAGGGCGCAGGAATGGGGATCGTTGTCCGGACAGTACATCAGCTTCGTCTCAACGAGGCGATTCAGGAATGTGCGGAACGACTCAGACCGGTAGAGGTCGAGAAAGCGGGGAGCTTTTTCCTGCACCGTATAGTAGCTGACACTGCCTCCTTTCTTGTGGCCGGGAATGTAGTTTCGATTGAGTTCCGCTTTCATGCCTTGCGCCTGGGGAACGAACATATCATCGACGAAGGCACGAGGCAGGAATTGCTTGATAACTAAGAACTCATTTTGCTCCCAATACTCTTGATGGAGACGGCCGAAATCCAAAGCGGCGATCGCCTGGTCAACTGCTTCTCCTACGTTGTTCACGAGATTCGGCACCGATTCCAATTCCTCCTACGAATACGGCTTTCGGTCAGTGGTCATTTGCCATTCGCCAATGGCAATGCCACCTTATAGCCATGACTATTACTGTAACCAATGGCCAATGACAACTTACGGTCCATTCAACACCGGGGCTCTAACGACTTCTACATCCGACGGTGTCCTAAAGTCGAACACCTCGCTGCCTAATCCCAGATTTGGTTTCAAGTTTGAAAATTCAAAGACGGCGACGTTGCCGCTGATCTCATAGAGTGACACCGTACGGATAAAATAGGTCTTAGGAAAGACCTCGACAATGATCTTTTGAAGATTTTGGGTGGACTCCTGCTCCTTGGCTTTGGGAATCAGCGTGATAAGCGGTATGTTACCGACTCCCCGGTCCTTTCCCATTGTCGGCTCAATCTCAAACGACTCCTCCAATTTGGCCGCTCCCTGCAACAATTCCAACGGCGCTTTGGAGGCAGCCATCTGCGTGAGTTTGCCGATCAGGACCTGCTTATGCTCGGGAACGTACACCTTCACATCATCCTGGTTCACATAAATTTGCTCGGTTGCCGGATCCACATAGTCCCATCGTAAGCGGCCGGGCTTTTTGATATACACCTTGCCGGACGACGCCACCGGTCGCTCAAACCCTTCAATCTTGGTTTTCTGAGAAAAGTCCGCCTGCAGATCCTTTGTTTTCTCGTATCGTGCCTGCAAGTGTTTGACGACTTCACGAACTTCCTGCCACGCCTTTTCATCGGTCGGCCCCTCCGCCGTCCAGGCCGACAAGGGAACCACGACACTCAATGGGACTGCAAGCCACCAGCGCATCATGCTTCCGCCGCGCCGACCGGGCCGCGACGGCCAAGCACCTCCCGACGCCCATCACGACCAGCCGCCCCCACAATGCCTTCCGATTCCATCTGTTCGATCATGCGAGCGGCCCGAGGATAGCCGACCCGCAGTCGGCGCTGAATCAACGAGGCTGACGCCTGTCCGGTCGACAGTACCAATTCTTTAGCCTGTTCGTACACTTCGTCTTTTGCCTCTTCTTCCGCCGCCTCCTCCAACTTGAGCGACTGCAACTCCTGATTGTAGACCGGTAGCGCTTGTTTCTTCACAAACTCAACGACCGAACGGACATCGTCGTCCGATACAAAAGACCCATGCAGACGCGCAAGACGGCCGGTTCCGGAGGCCAGGTACAGCATATCGCCTCGGCCGAGCAGAGCTTCCGCTCCGTTCGCATCGAGAATGGTTCGTGAGTCGGTCTTCGAAGACACTTGAAACGCGATTCGTGCCGGGAAATTCGCTTTGATCAAGCCGGTCAGCACATCGACGGATGGGCGTTGAGTGGCAAGCACCAGATGAATGCCCGAAGCCCGCGCCATCTGCGCGAGTCGGGCGATCTTGTCTTCCACATCCTTGGGAGCCACCATCATCAGATCCGCCAGTTCATCGATCATGACGATGATAAAAGGCAGCGGTTCCGGGGGCGTCGGTTTTGGCTGCATGCAACCCCGCTCTCCCTCGGCAATCGATGTTTCACCGACAGAGAGGCGCTCTTCTTCAGAAAGAAACCGCATCGGAAGCTGCTCAATGCCCGCCGGGTTATTTTCAGTAAGCACCTCTTGCAAACCGGCAACCTTTCGATTGTACGCATCGATATTCCGTACACCGGCCTCAGCCAGCAATTTGTACCGCCGTTCCATTTCAGCGACGACCCACCCTAGCCCTCTCGCGGCAGATTTGGGCTCC
>JAICUC010000201.1 GCA_025936075.1 Nitrospira sp.
ATCAAACTGAAGTTCTCGTATCCAGCTGGCTGGAACCGGAAATAAGAGTGTCGGTGAACGTTGTTGAAACAATCACTGGACATTCAACGAGAATGTTTCGTAAGCGGTATGTTCACAAGGGGTTGATAGCGATGAAGACGTTGCAGGAAGGCTGAGAATGGCTGCAATACCCGAATGTCCTTCTCGCTTTGAAAGTCAAAGACCAGAATGAAGAGGAGCCCTTTTCTCGGACGTTCAGGCGGCGTGAACGGCGGCAGCATCACTTGGTTCGGCTAGCTTATTATTATTGCTCATGCGATGATGCCTTCTAGGGATGGGTCGATAAACCTAGCTAACTCCACCATGCGCCTTCGGCTCCATCCCTTGACACATTCTCTTCGCTTGGGCAGAACCTCATGCTGCATACTGACTCGATCCTGGAGATCATGACAGAGCAACAACTTATTAAGAAGAACCTTGCCGTCATTAGAGGCTATCTCAAGATCAGATTTCCCGGCTGCGTCATCACGGAAGAATCTGATCCAAGTACGTATCATACGTTTATTGTGACGAACGAGAAGTTACGCAAGAGGTACAAACTCAAGGTAAGCTGGTTGCGGCTGTCAGACCGTAGTAACACGCAAGAGAAAACTAGAGCGGAGTTGGACCGTAGGGATGTGGCAGGTTGTATGATCCAAGCAAGTGAGCGTAATGAAGATTGGTTTGACTGGTGAGGTCCGTTGGTGTGGCAGTCATGGAAGATATCTTCAATGTGGACCGGCCAGATACAGCACTATTCCAAGGGAGCTGTTTTGAACTGGGAACAGCTCGCGGGTGCTGTTAGCATCAAGAGTTAGTCCTGTGGCAATATTCGTAAGTACGCCTATGGCAATGTGAATGACATCCTTCCGTCCCATTCGAGTTGCAGCGTCCTCCAAATAGCCAAATCGATACCTTCTATAGCCTATCGCTTCGCCTATCGCCAGAGAACTTCATCTCAAGGATCAACGGACAATCTAGAAAACTTATTGGGTTCAATCCTTTGTCAATTCTTACATCTTGCACCTAAACTATAGATATGTAACCATAGGATACATGTTGCGGCGTAATGAAGTCGTTGAAGGAATCTATCTCAAGCAGGTCACAGAACGGTACGGTACTCCGGCGGGTCTAATCGCGAGCGTTCATAAGGTCGGCACAGACTGGACAGGAGAATGGTCCTTTCAGCTTCGGTATCTGAACCAACCTGAGGGCACACGAACCCGCTCTGTTTCACAATGGAGCGTGAACCTTCGCGAGAAGGACCTCATTGACTTCGAGTTGATTGGAACATGGCTATCGACACAAGCCTTGCTTGCTAGCCCACCCCCTGACAAGAAAAAGAAAGGACGAAAGCTTTCTGCAAGCCCCCCTTCAAGGCATTCTGCATGGAAAAGAAAATGGTATCCGAACCAACTTCGATTGTTTGAAGATTTCTAACCAAAACAATTAAAGTGAGAGAATGGGCAGATGACGATTCAAGGAATAGTGGAAATGTTGTAATTCTGGGGCAACGCTGTGCTTAAAGAAGTGCTTTCGCTTCCCCCATCTTCGAACGCACTAAGAACCCCTACTTATCTTGATTACGATCAATACTGACATTAAAGTGCGGTTCATCTGTGGTCGAGCAGGAAATCTCCATTTGCGCCGGAGCTTCCTTCAGGAGCCGCCCGGCATCGTCTCTTGGAGAGGATCAGGCGACGGCAGCGACAGCCGGAGGAAGGGGAGTGTTCCATTTAGAAGGTATCGGCGAGGATGTTGCGCAGTTCATCACAGCTTGTAACCGCTTACTCTCGGCGATAATCCGCCATACCAAATTCTCCGAACTTGAGAAAAAATGATTGGCATTACTGCAAGGAAATCATGTCGAAAGGTCAGACATTCAAGGTGAGCTAGAAAAGAAGTAGATTACTCCCGCAGCGTTTGTTCTGTAAGAAACATCTCGGTTGTGATTTAAACTGGCTGGGAATTGATGGCATAAACAGGGAGACGCCATGAGCGTGGAAAAGAAATATGGCACTTATTACTGGTGCGTAAGAATAAGTAAAGATGAGGAGGCCTATGTCCATGCTGATATTGCCGAGGTACTGAATGGCACGTTATTTTTCGCCCGCAAGAGGAAAAATAAGGAGACGGGGAAAGATGAAATACAGGTTAATCTCGCCTTTGCCCACGGCCATTGGGAATCCTTCTATGCCGCCTCTGTAGTTGATGGTTGCCCTATAGCTGTCGAACATTGGATACGTAATGGCCAAGATCTAGCGAAGATTGGATTTTCAAAATAGCCCAGGCTTTGCCATGACAACTCATGCGGATCAGGAACGTATTGAGGCGAATCTGGCTATCACTCGAGCCCACCTCAGGAGTAGGTTTCCCGGCGATGTCGTCACCTGAGCCTCTGTCCAAAATTTCCATCTGATCTTCCCCTGATTTCATGGACACCGAGTTACGCAACTGCCGCCTTCGCTTCAAATTCTGCTGGAGCCTGATAGCCGAGGGTCGAGTGGCGGGCACTGCCGATTATCAAACACTTCGAGGTATTCAAAGATGTCTTGCTGGGCTTCCTCCCGGGTCCGATATTCACGATGGTCAATCAATTCCCGTTTCAAGGTTCCGAAGAAACTCTCTACACAGGCATTGTCCCAACAGTTCCCGTGCCGTGACCTACTCCCGGTCATGCCTGCGGCCCGCAGTTGCTGCGGATAGGCGGTGGCCGCATCCTGACTCCCGCGATCCGAATGGTGGAGCAAGCCTGGGTTCGGTTGCCGTCGCAGCAGCGTCATCTGTAAGGCCTGTTGCGTCAACTCCCCCATGAGCCGTGCCTCCATGGCCCAGCCCACCACAGCTCAGGAATAGAGATCCAGCAGGACCGCCAGATAGAGCTAGCCTTCCATGGTCCAGATATACGTGAGGTCGCCGGCCCACACCTAATTCGGAGCCGAGACGGTAAATTGCCGGTTCAGCTGATTGGCGGCCACCGGCAACGGATGGGTGGAGTGGGGGTCGTCCGCCACTTCGTGACGGTCTTGGCGCGTAGCCCATCGTGCCGCATGAGCTGCGCCACGCGATGGCGCCTCACCTGACCGCCCCGCTCAACCAGGACTCGCCACATCCGTGGGCTCCCATAGGGCTGGCGACTCTCGTGGTGCAGCAGGCATAGTTCGGTGAGGAGGGTCTGATTGGCCACTGAGCGGGCACTCACCGGGCGGGTCCGCCAAGCATAATAGCCCGCTGGAGAGACGGCCAAGGCCCGACACATCAGGCGAATTGGATAGCGACGGTCGTACTCCTGGATCATCTGGTACCTCATCGCAGTTCTTGCGCGAAGAACGCCGCCGCACGTTTTAAAAAATCCCGCTCCTGTTTCAACGTTCGCATGTTCTTGTCTCAGCCGCGCTCGCTCCTCGTGTTCCGTACGCATCGCCTGGCGGAAGTGACCGCGACTCTCTGCCTGCTGTTGCTCGGCCCGCCAGCGGTAGAGCAGATGGTCGGCGATGCCGAGGTCCCGGGCTACCTGAGCCACAGGCCGTGCCGAGTCGCACACCACCCGGACTGCCTCTACCTTTAATTCTTCCGTGTCTCGTCGTCTAATCTTGATGGTCATGCTGTCCTCCGATTTCATCCTGTTCTCCTTATCCAGGTGTCTCTGAAATCGGGGAAGGTCAGGTGCCCACTCATCGCCGAACTAGAATCGTCGCCTGACAGATATTGCTCTTCCGTAGTATCCATTGAGATACGAAACGTATCTGTCCAGATACTATACGGAAAATTCGGAGTGGGCCATGTGGAATGGATCATATTCAACTCGCTCGATCGTCTGGCAATCGTGAGAATGACTGCGCCTGCTGATTATTCAACAGTAACGACGCATCTTCTGATGATATCCAACTGTCTCACAGTCAGTCTGTTCAACAAGTTAACTTCTGTACGCGTGCCGTGGTGACCATTCCGTTTCATCGATTGGCATAGCTTCTGCAGTTCTGAAACCCATGTGTCCAATTTCAAATATAGACAGGCAGGAGGACCATGATCGGGAGTAATGAACCCCGAAACATTCAAATCATACGGGAGTGCCTGGAAATGTGGTTCAGTGATGTCACACCGAGCACGCTCACGGAGCGATTCATCTATCATGATGGCACAGAGACGTCAGAACTCGCGCTCGATCGTGAATTTGTCGATAATCTTCCGCCCCAGCAACTCCAGGGGTACATGGAGAACACTGTGCTTCCAACGCTCCGGGCAAGTCCAGGGAAAGTCATTCGAGCAGGGGCTGACGGCATCACTATCCGTGCAAGGCAGATGCACTGACTACCGATACGTAAAAAAGCTCACGTGCATAAGATAGCTGAAGACTACCGATGCCAAACCTTGGGAAACGTTGGATTGAGTTGAGACGCCGGGAGCAACAAGCGGATGGAGCGTGGAGTTGTTACTTATGTCATTTTTGAGTTTGGAATCAGAGAACGGAGGTGAAAAATTTGCAAACATTCTGCTCGAATTTAGAATCCGCCGCGTTTGCTGACTGTTCTCGAAGAGCTACCGCTCCCGCAAATTTCGCCTGGCCATCTCGATGTATTCCACATGGTCAAATTCAAGCTGCTGCGGACTATACCGCACAATACACCCATGCCCAGAATCTGGGCCGACGTAGATCACTCCAACCCACGGTGCCCGGAGATAGAGAAACTTCGAAATCTCCAACTCAAAATACTTCGTTCGTAACAGCATAATGAGGCTTTCCTATACCAGGGGCAACTAGTCAGCGTCTAGCTCTTTCAAGTATTCTGCAACTCAGATGACCTGCTTGACGTACTCTCAGCACATTGCCCCCAACTCTTTCGGACTGGCCCGTTCAATCTACAGGAGTCGCCGACTTGAATCCGATTGCCCCACGGATCGCGAAAGTCGCAGCGAAAGTCAGGATGAAGCTTCAGTTTATACTCTTAGCTAATACACAACCTCCTACCAGTGGTGTTTGGGATTAACGTCACCGCTCGACCTGAATAGACATCCTTTCCTCGGAATGTTTCGAACGATGATATTGAACTGACCGATGGAGTCCGCCACTTCTTTGACTGAACGAATTGCCTCAGCTTCCTTCATATTTGAATGCACTGAACCCGTACTTATCTTGATTTACATAAATACCAGCAGTGCAGTGGTGCTCACTCTCTGAGCTTACCTGAGAATCTCCATTTACGCCGGAGGAAGGCGAGTGTCTCTTTGGAAGGCGTCAGTGAAGACGTTGCACAGTTCACGAAAGGCTGCGAACGCCTACTCGCGGCTCTGACTCGTCATGCCAAATTTTCTGAGACCGAGAAAGAAATGATTATTATTACTGCCAAGAAATTATGACGCACGCTCAGTCCCTTAGGGATGAGCAAGAGAAATCATAGACCTTCTTCGTGTGGAAGACACCGTAGGCCGTGCTGCCAGACTTGTTTTGCTCCTTCTCAGGACCGTTCAAGACATCCAAGTCCACTAGCTACGATACGACTCTTGCGCCTTGCCCTTTCTCGGCCTAGCCCAAGGTCGCAATCGAGTCCTCGCATTCTTCGGTGAAAGGGATCCAGGTTCCCGCTAGACACGCGGCAGCTTAAAGGCTTAGGGTGATCTGAGAGAACGACACACCTAAACGAGGGAGAAGCCCATGCCTGGAATGTTTGGTGCTAATCCTCCGCTCATGCTGATCGCTATTGCCATTGTCATGATCGCGATTGTGGTGTTTGCCCTGATGACGGCAGGTTATTAGGCTGGATCAGCGGAGAATCAGGTGCTCATCTGTCCACGTTCTTTAGTCTGAATGCAAGCCGAAGAATGTGTGAAGAGGCATGATTCTGTAAGCTGGAACAGCTTTTGGCCTGCGCTGTCCGGTGCTCTTTTACGACAAGCTCAAACAACTCTTCACGAAAACAAACAACCGGGCGTGGCATCGGCTGAAGATTTGAACCTGCGAGATTTACTAGGTAACGCCGCGCTCCTTATCGCCGTAGTATGAAAAATATCGATTGACTGCACCATGTGGAGGGGACGCCAATGCCGCACTACAAGGGACGCCAGCTTGAAACTATTGCTAACCAACGCGAGGACGGGCGAGGACTGCCGGTATGTCATTGTCGATTATAGTCGATTATACGGAAACAGTGATGGATGGGAATAAAGGTCCTGCTGACGGCAACTATGCAACTCGCGAAGAGGCGGAGGCATCTGCGCTCAGAGAGGAGCAACGGGCCATTATGGCCGAATCCAAAATAGAACGGACAGTTGCTTACTCATGGACCACGCGCTGCGGAAGGGTTGTGCTATCCTCGGTTCTTCCGTAACCGGCCGACCAGGCATAGTTTACAACCAGCCTCTGGGTCTCTTTGCGCGACAAAAAGGGATTGTATATCAGGGCATAGCGACTCTGTATCTCCTCCCGAAATGCGGCCTGCGTATCGGTCGGAATCCCGGCCAAGACTATCAGCGAGGTCAGATATTCGCCATGGCCCTGTGCAATATCGCTGCTCACGCTGTCATGGGCATATGCCACGTACTGGTCCAATCGCTGATGAGCCCTAGCAGGACCGATGTGGGCGCTGTCGCCGGGTGACGTGCTCGATGTAAAGTCACTGGTCAGTTCGAATGGGACTACAACGGTGTCGGTAGTCGGACCGCAGGAGATTGCGCCCACTAAGAGGATTGGAAGGAAGAGAGCCGCGCTGGTTTTCATGCTGTCCTCCCCGGTAATGCAGTGTATTTGAAGAACTCATGTG
>JAICUC010000222.1 GCA_025936075.1 Nitrospira sp.
CGAAGAAGAGCGTGACAGCGGTCAACATATACTGGATGAACTGGCTCTTGACAGTGATCATAAGGTCCTCCTTCGTCTGCGCTCGGCTCGCCACTCACTATCAGTGATGGACTGAGCGCCATCCTGTTTCATCATGAGACATTACCTATAGGAAGCCCCCGACCAATAGGATGGTCAGACAGGCCATGGTTGCTCGGAGTTCGATTCGATACGGGTTCACCCGCAATGGCCATGCCTGGTTGAATCGGTGGGATTGGTAATCTTTTCAAGAGATTGTCAGGCCGAGACAATACGTAGTCTACATATGGATACGTATCGTTTTTGATTCAGTGAATCGAAACAGATCCGGAAATGCCATGTTTGGTAAGAGGGTCAGAAACCCGACTGTAATCGGTCATCAGTACGGGCTATCCGAGCAGCACATGGCGTGAGCCATATCTACAATTACCTCTATGCCATGCCACGCACCTACCCCATCTCAAATCGGCAGTAGAAGGAATAGCGAGCTTTGGGAAAATGGGAGCGGAGTCTAAACCGTTTGGAGATCAGGCCAGTATCTTGCCGTCTATTTCTAACGGAACCGTGACTAGAACCGGAATTGAGAGGAATGAAGAAAACGAGAAGACAACTGAAGTGGTTTAAAAAACTGGTCGGGGCGAGAGGACTTGGCCTCCGGCCCGGCGTCTCGCCCACTTGCGGTTTTCTATCCCGTCGCCTCAATGGAAAAAAGAGGCTCCGGGTCGAGCAAGCTTGGTTTAAAATAAGAGGAAGATACTGGAGGTGTTTATCCGGCGGCCCAAAGAAGAGCGGCTTCGCCGGACGAGCCGCCGGTACGAGCAAGCTTGGTTTGGTCGGGGCGAGAGGATTTGGCCTCCGGCCCGGCGTCTTCACTGACGGTCGCATGATAAATGCGACCTTTTCCTCCTAGCCGTCGGCGCTCAGTCGCTTCAAATCCTCTCGACGGACTATTGGACTTTCACATGATGGTCGGGGCGAGAGGATTTGAACCTCCGACATCCTGCTCCCAAAGCAGGCGCGCTACCGGGCTGCGCTACGCCCCGACGGCTCGTCACCTTCGCATTCTTCGTGAGGCCACACCAAGGTCTGCAAACCATTTATACAAGAATGTTCCAATTCATGTCCAGGCAATGTCTGACTTGAACGATGTGCGGCATCACGAGCTCAACGTTTTCCAGCGGCAAGCGATCGAAGAATGTCGGCCATGGATCGGAAGGCCTTGGCCCGATGACTGATACGGTTCTTTTCTTCAGCCGTCAACTCAGCCAACGTACGACCGAGTTCCTGGACGAAGAACACAGGGTCGTAACCAAATCCTTGGGAACCTGAGCACTCTTCAGCGATGACACCGACGAGAGTTCCCGTCGCCACTTGCGTGTGTCCTTCAGGCAGCGCCAAGGCGGCGACCGTTACGAATCGGGCAGTCCTCCGTTCCAAAGGCACACCATCCAGCTCCCTGAGCAGCTTCCGACAATTGTCCTCATAGGTTGCGCCGTCTCCGGCATATCGGGCCGCAAAGACGCCCGGTCTTCCATCCAACGCATCAACTTCGAGCCCTGTATCGTCCGCAACCGACGGAATACCTGTCGCGGAGGCCGTTTCCCTTGCCTTTTTCAGTGCGTTGGCTTCACACGTTGTGCCGTCTTCTTCGACGTCCGGTGCGGCGGGAAACTCGGCGAGGGTGCGGATGCGGATTTCAAGATCTCCGAGAAGGGCGGTCAGCTCTCTGACTTTGTCCGGATTTCTGGTCGCGAGGAGGATTTCTTCAATCGGCCTCTCAGTCGAGCGCACCGATCAGCTCTTTCTGAACAGCGGTCAACCGTTGGATGGCCTGCCAGCCAAGGTTCAGAAACTCGTCCATATCTTGCTTCGCAAACGGCGTACGTTCCGCCGTACCCTGTACTTCGACATACCGACCGCGACCGGTCATCACTACATTCATGTCCACTTCGGCCATCGAATCCTCGGTATAGGCCAGATCCACCATGACCTCTCCGCCGACTTTTCCGACGCTGATGGCGGCCAGGTAGTCGGTCAAGGGAATCTTCTTCACCAGATCCTTTTTTTTCAGCACGGCACAGGCATCGGCCAAGGCGATAAAGGCACCCGTGATGGAGGCGGTTCTCGTGCCCCCATCCGCTTGGATCACATCACAATCGATCCAAATGGACCGCTCTCCCAATTGAGACATGTCGGTCACGGACCGCAGGGCGCGTCCGACGAGACGTTGGATCTCCAAGGTTCGACCGCCTTGCTTTCCCTTGACCGCCTCTCGCGGCGATCGCTCATGAGTCGCACGCGGCAACATCGCATATTCCGCCGTGACCCATCCGGTCCCCTTGCCCTTGAGAAAGGGTGGCACCTTTTCCTCCACGGAGGCAGTACAAATGACCTTCGTGTCTCCCATTTCAATCAACACCGCCCCTTCGGCATGTTTGATAAAGTTGCGTGTCACTTTCACGGGGCGGACCTGATCTCTACGACGCCCATCGAAACGGACCAATCCGGAAATTCCACTCATTCTTACGCCCCTTCCTCAAAAGTGAGATTCAAATTATAGTGAAGGCCTGCAGAAAGCGCAAACCAGCTATCCAGTCCGATCATCGCCGGCAAATCGATGTGTCAATCCGTCTCTCTACTCACCTCTATCCTCTTATCCTCATTTGTACAAAGCAGCTACTCACATTTGACGAATTCTGTACAATCTTTTGACGGTAGAGTCCTCCACCGGAGGTAGAGGCTCAGCAAGAGGAATGACAAGCGATCTCCAAAATCTCTTCAGGCGCGGAAATTCCATCCTTGCTCTCTTGAGATCATCAAAATGGACAGTTTTAAAATGACTGCGTCGAGGCAACAACAATTGGCACAAAAAGTGCAGATATCTGCGCCGTTCCTACGGCATTCAGGTCAGACGCCAATGAGCCGATAAGGAAGCAACGAAACAAACCCCGGCATCGACGATCCGAATACATTCCGACTCATGGCGATACTGCTGAACCAGACCGCTCATCAAGCTCTGCTCGACAATCGCAATATTCTGGTGGTCGACGACGAGGAACCGATCAGGCGCCTTCTCGCCTATCTGCTTCAATCCCATGGGTATCCGGTCGAATGCGCCGCAGATGCCCGCGAGGCCCGGCAAAAGCTGAGTGACCAGCCCATTGCATTGATGCTCTGCGACGTCAACATGCCCGGAGAATCCGGCATGGATCTCGTGCGGCACCTTCTCAAGGAACACACACACACGGCGGCGATTATGGTCACGGGCCTCGACAGCTCGGTCCTCGCCAATGCTGCCTTGGAGGTCGGCGCATTCGGCTACATCGTCAAGCCGTTCGAATCCAATGAAGTGCTGATCGATGTCGCCAATGCCCTCCGCCGTCGACGTCTTGAAATGGAAAACCGCCTCCATCGCGAGAACCTGGAGGACATCGTCCGAACCAGAACGCTCGCGTTACAACAAGCGTTGGATTGGCTGGAACGCACTGAAAAAGAGCTGCGCCTGTCGCGCGAGGAAACCATTCAACGGCTCGCCATTGCCGCGGAATTCCGCGATCATGCGACCGCCCGACATATTCAACGCATGAGCCATTACTGTGAGCTGCTCGCGCGCAAAGCCGGGCTGTCCCCGGAACGATGCGACTTGATCCGCACCGCCAGCCCCATGCATGACATCGGCAAGATCGGCACCCCGGATCATGTGCTGCTGAAACCCGGCAAGTTCACACAAGAGGAATTCGGGGTAATTGCGCAGCATGCCGAGATCGGATACAAGATCCTCGGCGGGTCGGATGCAGAGCTGCTGAAAGTCGCAGCCGTGATCGCCTACACCCACCACGAGCGCTTCGACGGCACCGGGTATCCTCGCGGATTACAAGGTGAGGCCATTCCTATCGAAGGGCGCATTGCCGCGATTGCCGACGCGTTTGATGCACTGACCACTCAACGAGTCTACAAACCTGCTTTCGAACTCAGCCATGCGATTGAACTCATGCTCAAACATCGTAGCGAACACTTCGATCCGGAGCTGCTGGATGTCTTTGTCGCATCGACAGATGAAGTGTCACGCATCCACGATCAATATGCGGACCGCGTGAACTCCACTACCTTTCGAGAAACGTACCCCCCCCTGCTCTCTTGAACCCGTGCGTTGCTCGATTGTCGGCAATTCGTTGACCGACTGCGGCGTCACCCATATACTTTTTCAACCTGCCGGGACAATCCGGTTTACTCCGACCATCGGGACCAGTAAGAAAAGAGATTGCCGAGTATGGCGAAAAGATCGACGGCGGTTCGCAAACGTCCTCGGAACCGAAACTGGATCGCCTACCTTTGCGAATCCCTCGTTGCCTCAGGCACCATGCCGACATGGGAGGCGGCCACCTATCTGACAGAGAACTTATTCGGAGAAAAACCAAACCCTCGTCTCCTGACACCGGCCAATCCGCACGAGGTCACCGCACAATTCCTGCATCGTCTCTATCAACCGCTCGTCGAAGCCGCTTCGAGAGAAATCATGCTTCCCTCCGGCTCCATGCTGCATATCTTCACCGACATCAGCCTCACCGGTCACTCCGCCGTCCTTGTCGTCTTGTTCCTCGGACACAACACACCTCAGCAGCTCTTGATGCTGGATGCAGCCAAGGCATGGGACCTCGTGTTCTCGGACGCCGAGTCGTTTAATACTTGGGCCGAGGAACGATACAAACGACTCGTGGATGCCTTGCGCAGTAATATGACGGAATGCGAGGAAGATCTGTTTAAATCAGCCGTGTAGACTTCTTCCATCCGACCTTCCCGGGACAACCGTCAGTCCGAACCTGACCAACATTGGCTCACGCCAAACCGGTCAGCATGTTGGAAGTTAACAGAGCTCAACAATTTGGAGAGGATCCGCCCTCAATGCAAGGCGATTGTTTGGGACACGCTGTGCAAAGGATGAGAAGAGATGGCCCGGTGCGATGGTCTTGAGCCATCATCACCGGGCCTTCATTGTGCAACTACACGGGATAGCCGTTTCTACTTGTTATTATTCCCCTTAGGTGGCTTCCGGTTAGGGACCGTCCCTGGATTTTTCTGCTCGTCAGTCAGCTGGCCTTTCCAGGTTTTACAGTCCGTGGTGTTGCAGTTTTGCACCCATTGCTGCACCCAGCCGTTGTAGGCAACCGGAACCGGCAGCACGCCCTGTCCGCCCATGCCTTTATTGCCGATTACCGTATCGTCTTGAACAGCCGACGCCGATCCCGCAAGCAACACACGCCCGACTTCCACGGCATCACTCGGATCGCCGTCCCCATTGGGATCAGGATCCACAACGATCAACGCATTGCTGAATTTGCTCGCGACATAGGCGTAGTACCCGCCCCCTTTCTTGGCACCATATTGCGCGCCATGGCAGCCTGGATCACAGGGCAACATCGCCACGACTGTGTCGGTTGTGGACAAACCGGGCCTGGTATCAACCACCGTAATGGTTGCGGTCAAGGTATTAGCCGTCACCATATTTTTCCCGTCTGGGCTCACCGGCGTCTGAATTGGCAAAGCGCCCACAAAATTCTGTATTGTTCCTGTGATGGGATCGTACTTGTTAGTCCCCGGTGGGTCATCTTTGGTGGTGTCTAATAAATTGATAGTTTTCCGCACCACGTTCGTCTGCATGTCGATCACCGTGATCGTGCTGTCAAGAAAATTGGCCACATAATACTTACTCGAATCCGGCATCATGCCCGTAGCAATTGGAACAGCTCCCGTATTAATCGTTTTTTCGACCATACCGGCTGGGAAATTATACATGGTCGACGTATTGAGATTTTCGTTGGGTGTCACCATCTTGTTTCCGTCAGCGCTCATCCAATGACCATGAGGATGGGTGGCGTTAACAATGTCTCCGTCTGCAACGACCATGTCGTTTCTCATCGGGATGTCGGTAATGAAGACATTCTTATTTGCCAGCGTGTCAAACTCTCGCACGTTATTGCCACCGTTCTGTGCCACATGCACGAGATCATTGTTAGCTCTCGTCATCACATGTGAAGGAGCGGGGCCCGCATTCAGTTCCCGTATCAACGCGCCGGTCGTTCTATCAAACACCGCGACTCTCTCGTCGAACCATTGAGTCTGATAGATCACCTTCTGATCTTTATCCGTCCACATGTTGTGGGGATGGTTCATATTTCGCGCTGGGATTGCAATCTTCTTCGTCAACCCCCAGGTCGCACCATCAATAGCCGTTGCCGTC
>JAICUC010000384.1 GCA_025936075.1 Nitrospira sp.
TAGCGATCGCGTGATCGAAGGTTCGCCCCAAAATGCCATCTCCACCGTGCCGATCCAATCCTGGTCGAGTCGATAAGGGACAGGGGACAGCTAGTTAGCTGGAGGTTATATAGAATAGGCATGAGTTTTGAGGTATTGACGACCGCCTCAGAAATGATCGGATTATCCTTCAACGAGTCGCTTAAAGGGTGCGTGTGTGACTGTGTAATCTGTCAGCCAATCCATCACCTGTGTGTAGCGGTCATACGGAGGTAAATCCAAGGGCCATTGAGCCGCGAGACTGGTTATGCCTTCTACAACGTGTGGCGCGAAGTACAATGACCATCCACCATATCCCATGTGCCAATCGTCAACGTAGCATGCCGTAAGATCGCCCCCGATCTTCCATCGTCTTGGTGCTCCTTCGTTCCATACAGATCGATAGAACAAGCCGGCTCCTAGGCCTGGTGAGAGTATTTCTTCGACTTCCGCCCGGATCACGCCTTTACTCGTATCAATATGGATCTGACTGACTCGAACGCGAAGGGCCCCTTTCTCAACATAGATCGCCTCTCGATGCTCATAACTCATTGCCAGCTGTTCATGGTTGATGGTTGTATTTGATCTCATTGCACAGCCTCCCTTAACAGGCGCAGACTTGGGCAAGTGGAGAGCCCTGCCCTTTGGGTAAGGTCTTCCTTCAATCGTTCAAGTTGTCGCTCTTCTATGGGACTCACGCGAATACAACGCTCGGCTGGAAGCCCGGACAGATCGTCCTGGATGTCGTCGATCCAGAACCAAGGTCTGCCGTTGAGCTTGCACACCGCTTCACGGAGCCATGTTTCTTTATTCGCATAATTGGTCCAATTCCCATAGGTCGAGGATTTCATCACATCTTCAAGATACAGGGATCGAAGCAGACCGTGGACACGATCCCTTTCCCATGCGGTCAGCCAGACCAGGTCGAAGTGTTCACAGATCCATCGCAACCACGAGCTCACGCCCGGCCGCAGTTGATACTCGCCCGCGTACTCGCCAAACAACACCCCGTCGATGTCATGGAAAAGGATCGGCTTCATCGTAGTAAGTGTAGCAGGCTCCTACTTCATCGCTGATCACTTCAGCCGCGGGTATCGTCATCCTTACCCACCCCGTGGGGGTAACGCCTCTGTTGCAACACACACCTTTTCCAGATATCAGCAAAGACAAGAATCGCCCCAGGCGCTCACTGGAGGACAATTTAGAGAAAATGCTTCATATGGAGCCCTAGATAAGCTGCTTCGACCGCTTTCTCCCACTGGCTGACAAAACATTGACGGCTTGAACTCTACTGCACTGTCAATTTGTCAACGCTCTTTACCACGTGGAACTACGTACTAGTTCAAATCATTGGGATACTGACATATGACAATTTGGTGCGGCTCTTGCTTAAGTTTGGCATCAGCTGTGAACGCAACCATCCTGGGAGGGATCAATGGAATGTCCAAAGTGTAAGGGATTGATGATGTTGGAGCGGTTCTCGGATTTCTTTCTCGTGTTTTATGCATGGAAATGCATTAATTGCGGCGCCATTATCGACCGTACTATTTCAAATAATCGGCGAAAGAGTTTGGCTGCTCGTGAAGCCGAGACTGTCGCCGCGCGCTAAGAAGATCCTCACAGGCGATACCGCTTGGCAACGCGGTTCGAGATAGAATCGACATTGCGTCCATAGGACGGCCAAAGAGCTCTTGACCAGCCCTCTGTCGTCCATCCTTGATGCACGTGCGACTTAATCCAAGGGGAAAAGCCTGTATCAACTTTAGAGATGAATGCCGCAGTTGGACCTGCATAGTATGGGATTGACTGCCGAGGCCTCTTTTCCTTCCTGTGAATCGGCCCTCTATGGCGTTCGCTGGAAATTCCGTTTCGCGTCCACCTTCACCACCCAATAAGCCCTACTCCTCAAATCCATAGACCCCGCCGGATTTCACAAAGTACAATACGCTATTCTCTGTTCCTCGAAGCATTGAGGCAATGCTCCCTATGGCATTGGTCTTGGTGAAAGGATGATGTCGATGTGGCGTTCTGTCTTTGCGATGCTGTTGGTTCTGGTCTGCGCCTCAGGGGTAGTACCGGGGTTCGTTATTGCAGCACCATCCCTTGAGGAGGCGGAATTTGCGTATGAGCGCGGCGATTATACACAAGCGGCCCGGCTCTTCAGTCCCTTGGCGGAGCAAGGAGTAGCATCCGCCCAATACTATCTGGGCCTCATGCATGAAAAAGGGCGAGGCGTCCGACAGGACCACTCCACGGCACTGACGTGGTTTCGCAAGGCAGCGGCGCAGGGCTACGCCGGTCCGCAGAACAATCTGGGTCTCATGTATGAAAGGGGACGAGGCGTCCGGAAAGACACCGTTCGCGCGCTGATGTGGTACACCGTCGCTGCCGCCATGTTGAACGGCAATGAGGGCAAGACGGCCATGAAACGTCGAGACTATCTGACCTCCCAAATGACTGCCGCGCAGATTGAGCAGGCGCAGGAGATGGCGCGGCGTTGTCAGCAATCACAGTTTAAAGAGTGCGACTAGGAGGAATGGATTATCTGGCGAGGCGACTATGCTCAAGGGTACCGCTCTAGGCCTTTCTTCCTGTGTCCTCTTTCTCCTTCTTTCGTCCTGTGCAGACCCAGGTTATGAGATTCGTCAACCCCAGGGGTATGGCGAGATGCCGCCTGGGGAGACCTGGATCGCTGTCGATAGCGCGTACCAATCTCCATCGCGGGAAATGGTGTATTACGATCCTAAGACGGTTCGCCGAGACGGAGACCTCGTGACGCTGTGGCAGCTAACCGACTATAAATGGATGCAAGGCAATGCGCCGTTTGGGATGTTCATGATGAGCCCTCACCGGTTTTTCTCGACGAAGACGCACAAGGAATTTGATTGCGCACACAACAGCGTTCGGCTACTGGCCTCCTCAGAATTCTCTCAGCACATGGGAACCGGAACTCAAAATGCCGTATTGGTCGAACAAGGCGATGGACAACCAGTGAAACCGGGTAGTATCAACCAGGCGCTTTGGGAAGTGGCCTGTGGGGCGACCACAACCCTGAGTTGAGCCCTCTCGTACTCATGACGACGCACATGTTCAATGCTCTCGAACTCAAAGTGCCCCCGCTTGCGCTCGTCTTTCTGTTCGGCGGGCTGATGTGGCTCGTCTCCGCCTATACTATGTTCACGATCGCACTGCCA
>JAICUC010000171.1 GCA_025936075.1 Nitrospira sp.
CACCGGCAAGATTGCCTGGCCGCATTTGAAGCCGCATTTCGGCCGTCGTGTGATCTTCTCTCAGAATCACAACCCAGCTCCGTGGCTGGATATGATTCACCTCGACGACGACGGGTTGCCCAGTTCCTATCCGGCCAAGCCCGGAGAGAATGGACGTTGGAGCATATGCCCAGAGAACGCGGGCTCCAAGAAATACAACGTGCATTTCATTCAGACCCCGATGACGCTGGCCGATAAACAGGGCGATACGCCGGCCATCGTGGACAAGGATGGGTTGATCTATGTCCTGCACGAGGAAGAAGCGCAGACCAGGAAGAGCGACATCAAGTATCCGCTGGTGGTACGCGCCAATATTTATGATTGTATCGACTGGATGTTGACCAGCGAGTGGCTGGACGATGACCATATCAACTTCCAGGCATCGAAGATCAATACGCATTGGCACTTCCTGCAGTTCGACAATCAATCGTCCGACGGCGTGATCACCGGCTTTTCCTATGAACAATCGGTGCGTCCGTTCACGATGCTGGAGAAGAAGATAAAAAAGGGTCTGCCTGTGCCGATGAATACCGTGTTCACCAAGGCGGCAAAGAAGGGCGACCGGGTCATTACAGTCAAAAACGCCGCTCAATACCATCCAAACGTGGAACTCCTGATCGGAGCGGACAATGTCGAAGGCAACGAGATCGGCCGGGTCAAATCGATCAAAGGCAATCAGATCACGCTCTATCGTCCGCTGAAAAATGCTCATCCGGCCAACGATATCGTGACGGTTGAGTTCGTCCGGCAGCGATTCTGGGCGGATTCCGATGTTGGAACGGTTTTCTGGCACGACCATGCACTGGGGCGTGTCACATGGCCTCACGGAGGCTTCGGCACTCTCATCACCGAGCCGGTCGGTTCGACCTACCATAATCCTAAGACCGGCAAGGAGATCCGGAGCGGGCCTCTTGCCGATATCCGAACGGCGGAGCCGATTGGATACGGGGTGAACGGCAGCTTCCGGGAGTTGATGGTGCAGCTCAATGATACCGTGCCTCATACGGTAAACATCGTCACGGCTGGTAATCCGCCGGGGCAACCGATCGAAGTGGCGTTGGAAGCCGGGAAAACCGTATCCTTCCCGATGCCGGAAAAAATTCCCATGTCCCCGATGCCCTTCCTCAACGGCGGCACACATACGACAGGTGGCGGATTGAATTTCAAAGCCGAGCCTATCTCGAGTCGCTTGGCTTTGAATCCAGATTCGTCCAAGCTATTCAGCAGCGCAGTCCACGGAGACCCCTATACGCCGCTGGTACGAGCGTATCTGGGCGATACCGTGGTGTTCCGGCTGCTTCAGACCATGGCAAACGAGACGATGGTGTGGACGGTCTCAGGCCATACCTATCTGACTGAACGTTATGCGGGCGATGCGAATCGGAAGAATTCGATCCATATCGGCATTGCCGAACGGTATGATCTGGTGGTGCCTCAAGCGGGTGGGCCGAGGCTCCAGCCGGGCGACTACATCCATTTCAACGGCCGCGGGTCCAAGTTCTCGGAGGGTGCCTGGGGCATCATGAGGGTGTTGGACAAGGAAGTGCCCGACCTGCAAAAGCTCCCCGCCGGGTACAGCCGTCGAAATGAGATTCCGAAGCCGCTGGCAGTCTGCCCGGCAGACGCGCCGGTGAAAAACTTCAACGTCGTGGCGTTGGATTATCCTTCGATGAAGTTGAACCCCAAGGCGCCTGACACCATTGAGGTCGACTTCGAACGGACGATCCAGATGGTCAATCCAAACGCAAAGATTTACGCGTTGGAAGAAGATGCCACGAGGGTCGCCGAGGGTGTCCAACCGATGCCCCTGACTTTGCGGGCCAATGTGGGAGACTGCCTCAAGGTGAAGCTGACCAACCGGATGAAGGAGAGCAGAGCATCGTTCTCCGCCATCGGTTTGGCATTCGACCCCAAGGATTCGCTCGGCGCGAACGTCGGGAACAATCCCGGCGATCAGACCATCGCGCCGGGAGAGAACCGCACCTATACGTACTACGCGGACCCGTTCCTGGGAGAGACCGCCTCGTTGGTGTGGGACTGGGCCAATGTGATGACCAATCCGCGGAACGGACTCTATGGCGCGGTGGTCATCGGCCCGAAGGGTGCCCAGTACCGTGACCCGAAAACCGGTGCGGACATTTCGACGAAGAACAGCTGGGTGGCCGATGTCATTGTCGATCGGACGATTCAGGGTTATGAGCATCGCGTGAATTATCGCGACGTGGCCCTGTTCTTCCAGGACGAGGACAATATCATCGGGACGAGTTTCATGCCCTATATACAGAACACGGCTGGATTGACGGCGGTCAACTACCGAGCGGAGCCGTATAAATTCCGCGAGGAAAAGGGCTGCACGCTCGGCAAGGTGTTCCAACCCTGTGTTGTGGACAAACCGGAAGATCCGGTGACGCCGATCATCGAGGCCCATGCCGGAGATCCCGTTCGGATCCACGTGTTCGGCGCGAGCAACGAACAGAACGGCATGTTCAGCGTCGAACGCCATGAGTGGCCGATTGAGCCGTTCATGCGGGGAGCCGACATGATCAGCGTGGTGGAGTTCTCCGGATCGGAGACGTTGGACGCGTTCCTTCCGAGCGCGGGGGGACCGTTCCGTATGCCGGGTGATTATGTCTGGAGCAATCAGCGGTTACCCTACTCGCAGTCTGGGCAATGGGGTTATCTGCGGGTATTGCCGACTGGAGATCAGCGGGTACTGCCGCTTTCCAGTGCCGCCACAGGAACGAAGAACGCGTCTGTCGATGAACCGACGTATGTCGTTCCGGTAGCCAGGCAGTAACTCAATTGCCCTCGCAGGGCAATCAATAGAGAGAAGAGGGGGAGGCCTTCGCTCCCCCTCTTTCTTTATGGCAGACATCTGATACGATGAGAGCAACCGACCACAATTGAAGGTGACAATGTTATGAAAGCAATGTTGGTTTCAGCTCTGCTCCTCTTGACCTGCGCTCCATCGGCCTGGTCCTATCAAGAAATTGACGTGAAGGACGGCGGAACTATCACGGGTACCGTGCGGATGACCGAAGGGAAGCCGGTCCCCAAGGGATTCAATCTCATTACCTTTCCGGATCCGGTCTATTGCGGAAGAATCTCGACCGGGACCGGGTGGCGAATTTTAGACGAGTTCAGCGTGTCGGCGGATCGAGGCCTCAAAGACACCGTTGTGTTGCTGATCGATGCGGAGAAGGGAAAGCCGTTCAAGTTCCAGCCGCCCACCATCGAGGCGCGAGACTGCCGGTTCCTGCCTTTCGTGACCGTGGTGAAGAACCGGGCCGAGGTCCGGGTCGTCAACATGGACCCGGTGTTTCATGATATTCAGGCGTACGAGACATCGGAACTGGGTCCACGCGTGTTATTCAATACACCCCTTCCGATGAATCCCATGCACGTGCGTGACGCCGGGTCTGAGAGCCACGAACATCTGGCTGGACAACCGATGATCGAAGTCGTCAAGCTGACAAAGAATCGTCGGTTTTTCGTCATGCAGTGCGGATTTCATGCCTACATGGAAAGCTGGGGGTTTGCCGTGGACAATCCCTATTACATGGTGACCGATTCGAATGGACAGTTTTCGCTGACCGATGTGCCTGCCGGCGAGTATACCTTGATGGCATGGCATCCCGGTGTAGGGACGATGCTCGAAAAGAAAATATCGGTTTCGGCGAAGCAGACCCTTCAAGCCGATTTCACGTTCGAATCCCCCAAGGGTCGTCGTAGCGTCCACGAAATCGCTGAGAATCCGCGTTTCGGGCTGGAGGCGCTGGGAAAATCGCTGGAGATTCCCGCGACTCTCCAGCTGCAGACGCCCTAATGCTGTTCGTTTGAATGGGAGAGTCGTGCCGATGACGAGGGTCGTCCGTTGCATGGTGAGCTTCAGTGCCGCGCTTGTCTTGGCGGTTACCTCCTCATCACTCACACCGGCACAGGCCTATGAAGTCATAGATGTACGGCATGGTGGAACCATCGAAGGAACGGTGACGCTCGATGGACCGGTGCCGGAGCCGAAGGGATTTAATCTGATTACCTTTCCGGATCCTGCCTATTGCGGCCGCATCTCCAATGGCAGCGGGTGGCGCTTGCTGCATGACTTTGCCGTCGGCCATCAAGGAGGATTGAGGAACGCCATCGTGCTCCTGGAAGGAGTCGACGCCGGGAAACCGTTTGAGGTTTCTGTTCCTCTGATCGAAGCCCGCGATTGCATGTTTCAGCCGTTCATGACCATTGTCCGTAACGGGCATGCAGTCGAAGTCATCAACATGGATCCCGTTATGCACGACATCCAAGGCTATGAGACGTCGCCGGAAGCGGGGGCGCGGGTGTTGTTCAATACCCCTTTGGTCATGAATCATCAGCATCGGCGAGGGGATCTCCATGCGACGCATGACCATGCGCCGGGAGCCTCGCTGGTCGGGCCGATTTACTTGAACAAAGGGCGACGGACGTTCTACATGCAATGCGGCTTCCATGCCTATATGGAAAGCTGGGCCATGGCCGTAAACAACCCCTATTATGCCCTGACGGATGCCGATGGGAGGTTCTCGATTGCCGGCATTCCCCCCGGTACGTATCAGCTGGTGGTCTGGCACCCGAAGACAGGACCTGGAGCGACAAGGACGGTTGTGGTGCGACCGGATGGAAAGCTTCGAGAGCAACTTTCACTGCCTGCTCCCAAGGGCAATCGAACTGCGTATAAGGTCACGGACAATCCCCGGTTCGGCCCCGAGTCTTTAGGGTATTCCATCGATATCCAGCCGTTGCTCGAACGTCAGCGGTAATGCCCGATGCATCAGCGCATGGCGAGGAGGATCCGGAGTGCGATGCTCCTTGTGTGCATCGGTGTGATGACGCCCTGTGTGCCGATCTCGAATGTAGCCGGCGGCGACACGCTTCCTTCCGAGCCTGAATTTTCAGGCACGCTCATCAAACGAGTCAACGGCAAGAAATCTCTAGCCCACGTGTATGCCAAAGGTATGCGCATCAGGTTGGAGTACCGATATGCCGTTCGAACAGAGTTGGGGTTTGCGGCGATCGAAATCGTCCGACCGGACTTGGCCGAGATCTGGTATGTCCTTCCCCAGCAGAAACAATTGCTGGTCCTTCCGATCACGGACGATATTCTGTCGATACGTCCGGAGTTGGTCGGAGAAACATGCAGGATAGCCGTCGGTGACGCGACGGCGGCGGGTCGTGCCGCGCGGTTGTTTGATGTTCAAACGGATCACCACGGGCACCTTGAGCGGTTCTACCAATGGGTCGATGCGGAGACTGGAATTATGCTCAAGCTTGTCAGCCAGGACCGTGATTGGTCGTTCGAGTATGAGCGGATCAGAATATCGCCCCAGCCCAGCCTGTATTTCGAGGAGCCGCGGGGATACAGGAAGCGCCGAAGCGAGACCAACCGGCGGAGTAGGGAATAGAGAAATGATCGTCCCGTCCATACGACACGCTGTGGTCGCATTGTTTGCCCTGGCTTGGGTTTTCTCTCCTATGCTTGAGCCGGTACTTGGCGGGACGGAATCATATCTCCAGAAGATTCAAACGCTTTACGACAACAAGGAATACCAAAAGGCCCTGGAGGAGATGGCCAAACTTGACAGGGAGACGTCCGGCACACCGGAGGTTCATCGACTCAAGATTCGCACATTGCTGAAGCTCGGCAACCCGAAAGATGCGCTGACGGAATATGACCAGCTCGTGCAGACGATGAAGCAGGACGACCCGCTCATCCTTCGAGAGATTGCGCTTGAGTTCATCGTCATCCTTACAAAAGACATGCGAGAGCAGATGCGCGGGGCGGCCTATACGGCGCTAAAAGAATGGCAGAGTCCCGGCGCGATTCCATTCTTCGAAGACGGGCTCAGCGACGGATCCGGCCTTGTCCGAGCCTTGGCGGCCGAAGGGCTCGCGAAACTTGATGAGGGACGCCGCTCGATTCGATTCCGGAAGGCCCTGGAAGATCAGGCGGCGTTGGTGAAGGAAGCGGTCCTCAAGGGATTTGCAAAATCTGATGATACCTCGATCATCCCGCTCGTCGAGCCGGCGCTGAAAGATCCTGAAGTACGGGTACGAGTCGCAGCCGCCCAGGTGTTCTGCCATCTGAAACGGCCCAAAGGGTGTGAACGACTCTTGCAGTACGCAAAAGCGCCGAATCCGGATGAGCGTGCCTCGGCGATTCGTGCCTTGGTCGATCGGCAGCCGTCAGAAGTGTTGCCGATTCTCATCGAGTCGAGCGAACACAAACAGCCGTCGGTGCGCGGGGCTTCTGCCACGGGGTTCGCCCATGTGCCCACTGCCGAAGCCGTCACTGCGCTGACACGACTGCTGAGGGACCCGCTCCCTCCCGTGCGGATCGCCGCAGCCGTCAGCCTGGGGCAGCTGCGCGGATTCGACGTCCGTACGCCGTTGCATGGGGCTCTTGACGATCGCGATCTCCCCGTCAGGGCGTTCGTCATCGGTGCTTTATTGGAACAGGGGGAACGATATGAGATCCTGGCCGGTCCGATCCAGGCTCTCATGAACGCGAAAGAGCCGGCCGTTCGTGCCGCCGTGGCGCGGGCGTTGGGGCATGCCGTAGAATCGAATCGCGAACCGACGCGATCGGCGTTGATGCTGCTGGTTCAGGATACGGTGCCTCGAGTGAGGATTGCAGCGATCAAATCAACGGCAAAAATCGATGATAGCCGCGCGATTCCGCTCCTCAAACAGGGCCTGCACGATGAAGATGATGCCGTTCGCGCAACGGCCGGAGGAGCGCTGTTGAAAGTCGTTCCACCGAAAGAATAGGGTCGGGATGTGTCGTGGTACAGCGTTCAGTTGTACAACATTCATCGGCATGGTTGGACCGAGATCACGTTCCCTGTCGATGGTTCCATGAATGCGTTCAGATTTTGTCGAAGGAGTGTACTCATGGGTGTTCACATGTTTGCCGTGACGGCGTTGTTGTGCTTCGGATTGGATGCGTCCGTTCTATTCGCGAATGAACAACCGGCTCATGAGCCGGCCGGGTCACCGACGGGCAAAGACGGTGCCCCAATGATCGTGGTCCCGGCCGGCTCGTTCCCAATGGGTGTCCCGGAGGGAGCCCGTGACGGGGGGCGCGATGAATATCCACGCCATGACGTGTTCGTCGACACATTTGCCATAGACACATTTGAAGTGACACACGGCCGTTATCTGGAATTCGTAAAGTCTACAGGGCATCGCGTTCCACAAAATCCAAGAAATCCGACCAGAAACCTCTGGCAAGGAGCGAGCATCACGGATGAGTTGATTGATCGACCCGTGATCAATGTCGACTGGTTTGATGCCGAGGCCTACTGCAGATGGGCGGACAAACGACTCCCTACTGAAGCCGAGTGGGAGAAGGCGGCGAAAGGGACGTCCGATAGGCGATTCCCTTGGGGGAATGTC
>JAICUC010000064.1 GCA_025936075.1 Nitrospira sp.
AAAAACACCGCGTTCGCTAAAATATTAAACCGCCACAGCCCCATCCACACCGAATCAAACTCCGGGGTCATGGAGTCTAACCCGTGCGAGTACCCAAACGCCCGCTGGTACAGTACCCAGAACACCCCGATCCCCAAGATCGCCAACCACCCGATCTTCACCGGCTTCGAGTCGTACCACTGCGAGATGTCATACCCTCGCCCCGAACTGTCAGCTGCCATGTCCCCTACCTCCTTGTGTTAAATGAAAGTGTCCTACTACCGATACCACGTTTCAAGAAAGGACCTCTGCCACGATTGATATGCTTCTTCTGGCGGAAGACCCGGCAAAAGGTGAGCAAGTATCCGACAAAGCTTCGAGACGAGTCAAGCAAAATATCATGAGACAGGCCACCTAACCCCTTGCCTACAGCGCAAATGGGAGGTTTGGCTTAGAGGGGGCAGGTATACTCCTGCGGGTATTGGAAGTCAAGATCAGGAGGGAAGCGCTGGGTGCAAGGTCAGCTTTGCCGGACAGCGAAAACGGCCTGGTGACTGCAAGGAGAAGCTGCCAGGTCAACTACGTAAAATGAGCTTCTTCTAATGAACGTGATCGCCTGGAGGGGGTAAGATTTCTCGCTCTTGATTGAGTTGGGTGATTTGTTGTGTCAGCACGGTTGTATCCGCCCACCCAGATCCGTCCCCATTAGGAATCCATCGTGCCCGCAAATAACCAAAACGGTCGATGAGAAATTCCATATGCTTGGGGCTCGTCCCTTCGCCGAACAGATCCGGAATAGAGAGTGTCCTCCGGAACAAGGCATAGCTGCTGGAGATCTCGCGCGCGCCCTGTGTGACGACGGGGAAGGGCATATCCCGGACGATTGCGATCAACTCATCTGGAGTTAAGTCAGTCATAGGGACTGCCAAGATAGCCGTATTCTTTCCGATGATCGAGGTGGCAGCCGCGCGGAGCTGATCGAGCCGAACACGCGATTCCGGCCATGAAAAGAGGATCAGCAGCACATCTTGTTTCCCGCGGAAATCCTTCAATGTGCCACTTGAGCCGTCGTGCGCGGTATACGAGAAGTTCGGAGTCGCCATGAACGGTTGCTCAGGCAGAATACGGGGGGTGATGATCCTCGATTGATATCCTCGGGAATTGGCGTGGAGAAAGTTCAGCAGGTCCCAGCGTTCTTCTTCGGAAAATTTCTCGCCGAAGGCCGGCATAATACCATTGAATCGTCCGTAGGTCAGCCAATGGAAGAAGTCACCCGCTGTGTGCATGGCGGTATGCGGTTCCGTCAGAAGGTCTACCGGTTGTTTCGGCAAGGTTTTGGCCAGTACGCCATTTCCCTTTGCTTGCGGCCCATGACAGGGAATGCAATTCGCGGCAAATAACTCAACACCGTTGGCAATAGAGATGGCGTCGAACGGCACCGGAGTTTTCCGATAGGTTTCGGGGTACGATTGCACGGAAATAGGATAGAGTGTCGCGCCAAGTCCAAGGATTCCTAAAATTGTCGGAACGGTGATTCGCCGCGAGGTGCCCCAATGTTTTTTGCGACTGATAACGATCATCGTTCCGGCTATGATCAGGAGTACAAGACCGGTGAGCACGATAGCTCGTACAAGCCAATCGCCCCAAGTGGCATCGATGGAGAAGCGAAAGGGGTAGGGCCAGTAATCGATCACATCATGTTTGGCAGGCACGGCGTTGGCCAACAACGTGGCGACGATTACCAGTAGGATGGCGAGGACGAACTCGATTCTCACCCAAGTCCGGAGCTTTCGTCCGCCCGCTGCGGCTATCATCGAACTCTGACTAAGCGACGGCACCCAAACAGACTTCGCGCGCGAGGCAATCAAAAGAATGATGACAAGCAACGTGAGTTTTAGGATGAGGAGCAAGCCGTAGGTCGTTGCGACTAGTCCGGCATAGTTGGTGTCAATCATACGATTAGCCACGACGAGGCCTGACACGACGATGGCGATCATTGTGGGGAGAGCCAATGCCGAAAAACGACTTAGCACTTTCCCTGCACGTGATCGATCGTCCGTTGATTCGGTCGTAGTGGTGGAGGCAACAAGGATTACGCCGGGGAGGCCGCCGAACCAGACACTGGCTGCAATGAGATGCAGTGCATAGGTTATGGTGGCCAGGACTGCTTGCTCTTCGGCCGCCGAATGGCTGGCGAGAGAACCGAGGGCCAGGGGCAGCGTCGCAACTGACGCGCAGGTCACGTAGCGCCATTGCGCTGGAGGAGAAATCCGAACGTACAGGACGATCGCAAGGACCATGAGGGCACTGGCAGTGCGGAGGGTCCAAATAAGACCGATGTGGGTTCTTTGTAAGAAGTCTAACCAGGCTTGAGGACTCCAGGCATTTTCAGGAACTCCTGTCGCTTGCGCCGTCGTTGTAGCGAGGAGACCGAATAACCCGAGCAACAGTGTGACGGCCAGCCATGAAAAGGTCTGTTTCAGACGAGCCGGCCACGTATATCGGGAGGCAGAGTCCTTCTGCTCGGCGATTGCCAAAAACACGCAACCACCGACCAGCAGCATAGAGGAGGCCAGCTGCAGACAGCGGAACAGCGCGCCAGCAGCCTCGATCATTTCTTTTGTGCTTCGCCCTTCACAGTGAAGTCAAAAGACGACTCGACGACATGTCCATCCACCGAGAGGACACGAAACTTGACGGAATACTTTCCGGGAGGCAGCTCCGGCAACGGCAGGACGATCGATTTCTGATCGTCAGGAACCAGGGTGGGCTTCAAGTCGGTGATCGGCTGTTTCTTGGCATCAAGGACTACGAGAGAAGCATAGTCTCCTTCGATTTTCTCATTGAACCACAAGCGCACCTGAATCGGCGATTTTGTGAGGACAGCCCGCCGTGGTGGTTCTGCCTTGACCAACATGGAGTGCGCGAACGCCGAGGTGGCGGGGACTCCCAAGACGAATGCCACGATCAAGATGACATGCCTGAACGTGTGCTTGCCTGGTGAGCCGATCATTGGTCCTCCGTATTACTGCTTTATGGTATCCAAGAAAGCGTGACGCATCAGGCCGTCTCACTCAATGCTCCACCAGTATCCATCGCCTATTGTGATGACACGGGGATTCCCGCAGGCTTGCGACGATCCCGAAAAGAAAAGAACACAGCTACGGCGATGCCTACCAGAACGGGGACGATGACCATGATGTAGTGTGTCAGGTGCGAGATGGCTCCTGTTTCTCCGACCGAAAAAGGAAACCGCGAGACGTGTTCTTGCTTGTCCCCGATTGAAACCAGGCCAACGAACTTGCCGGGTTTGTCAAAGTTGTATTTTACGTCGATTGACCCGGTCGGGTAGACCTTGGCTGGGAAATGGGTGACGGTCACTGCTTCGAGATTATCCTCCGAGCCGGTATCTTGGATGACACGCACTTCTACCGGTATTGAGCGAAGTTCTTGCTCAACGAAATCCAGCACCAAGACGGAGTTCCCCGTTCCTGGTAGTTCTTGGCAAAATTTCCGATCGTAGTATGTGTCAGGTTGGTAACTGGCGAAATACATCTTATAGGGTCCGACGTGGAGCACGCACGTATCAGCTGCCAATTCATGCCCGTGCTGAGCCAGCGCCGAGAAGGGCGCCAGCACGAGCAGGAACAAGCAACACACCCACGCACGAATCAGCAAGTGACAGGACATGTTCAACCTCTTCTTTCTCTGCTTCTCATGAAGCGTAAGGTCCCCGTCGTCGCCAAAGCGTACTATCCTAGGAAGCCGCGATTTGCGACGGCTTGCGGCGGTCGCGCATGAAAAAGACAATCGCGCCGACGATGACGACCGCAGCGACTGGAACCATGTAGATATTTAAGAATTTGGAAAAGAACTTCGGTTCGCCTACGGAGAATGGGAACCGGGATATATGTTGTTGTTTGTCGCCGACAGTGACCATGCCGACAAATTTCCCCGGCTTGTCAAAGGTGTATGCAAAGTCGATCGAACCATTCGGATACACCTTGGCCGGAAGATGAAAAACTGTAATGCCCTCAAGATTGTCCTCAGAACCCGTATCTTTGATGATGCGCACTTCGGCGGGAAGCGAGCGAAGTTCCTGCTCGATGTAATCTAGTACGACGATTGTCTGGCCGGTCGCTGGGATATCTTCACAGAACTGCTTTTGCTGCGAATTCTCAGGCTGGTAGCCGCTGAAGTGCATCATATAGGGGCCGATTGTGAGTTTGCACATGTCTTCAGCCATGGAAAGTCCGCCATGAGCATGGACCTGTGAGGAGACGAGGACACCCATGGCAAATACCGCACATCCAACCGTCAGTTTCAGATATACGAAAGGCCTCATGAAAGATTCCTCTCTGCAATGGTGAAGTGAAAGCTCAGATAGCCACACGGGGGCGCCGGCTGCTCACGAACGACGTCGAGATGCAAACCAACCCCGCACTCGACTCGATTTCGAGAGCTCATACCCAACGATTCCGAGTACCAACAGCAAGGCCAAGGGTCCTAGAGCCGCGCGCCCGAGTTTTGAATAGTCGATCTGCTGCACCCGTAGTAAATAGGAAGAAGGGCTGAGCCCTTCCGCCGTTATGATCAGCTTATAGAGGCCCTTATCCAACTTCGCTTCTCCCCTCACTACGCCATCAGGGTGAGAAACCGGCTTCCAGTACGCTACGGTCTTGGCCTCGTCCTGCTCATTTTCATTGACCCCTCGAATGATTTTGACGCCCACCGGCAGATTGCGTAGGCTTGGGTCGACCAAGTCAACCACGAGAAAGGTGTCACCCACATCCGGGATATCCGTGCAGTATTGAGCCTTCGGCTCAATTTGTGGCTGGTATGCACTGAAATGCACCATATTCCCGCCGATTCTTCGCACGCAGATGTCCTCTTCCATCGACACGTTTCCATGCGCGGCGGCGAGACCGGGGCTGAATATCGCCGTAAGAGCCAGTAGAAACAGGGGCGGGCCAAAACGTCTTACCTGCGTAATCATGACTTCTTTGCAGTGTCAATATTCCAGAATGGTCCAGATTCGAGAAAATGTACCACCCCGCAGACTGTTCTTTCAAGTACTGGAGACCCAGGGTTCTTTCTGAACGTGTCGCCGCTGCTTGGTCCGGATGCCCGAGTCGATATGGGGGGTACACCTTCTTGGGTGGCGCATGGATTCGCAGCAGCAGCGCCCAGCCGACACTCTTCTTTTACACGGAAAAGATTATCTGACCCGCCCGCGCAGCGGGGTGCATCCAATGTATGTCGTGATGTGCCGACGTGATCGTCTAAATACTGAGAACTCATTTCATCGAAATTGAGAGGCATTATCGAAATACGTGCATTTAATGGTTGACGCGCGCGCAAGACCTGGTGATAATAAGACAAGCGACAAAACACCTATGGAAGGAGGCCGGGGATGAAAGCGAAAGAAGGGGTCATCAACATTCTCAATAAAATTCTGACGGCGGACTTGACGGCCATCAATCAGTATTTTGTCCACGCCAAAATGTGCGACAACTGGGGGTATGATCGGCTCTGTCACAAGGTGCGAGAACGGAGCATCGATGAGATGAAAGATGCCGACGAACTCATCGGTCATATTCTCTATTTGGAAGGGGTGCCCAATATGCAACGAATGAATGCGGTGCAGGTAGGTGAGACGGTACCCGAACAATTTAAATTGGACCTGAAAGCCGAGCAAGAGATGCTGACTTTGTTGAACGAAGGAGTTGTGCATTGTACGAAGGTGACTGATTTTACGACCCGGCACATGCTCGAAGACATGGCGAAGGACGTCGATGGGCACATTGATTGGATCGAAACCCAATTGGAAACCATCAAGCAAGTCGGTCTTGAAAACTACTTGGCCGAACAGATCAAGAAAGAATCCTGAGGGAGACCATGAAAGCCAAAGAAGGCGTCCTTGAATATCTCAATCAAATATTAAAAGCGGAGTTGACGGCCGTGCACCAGTATCTGTTGCATGCGGCGATGTGCAAGAATTGGGGATATGATCGGCTGCATGACTATTACGACCATTTGGCGGATGAAGAAGTAGAGCACTCTTCCGGACTCATCGATCATGTCCTGTACTTGGATGGTACGCCGGAGGTGGAGCATATCGATAGTGTGGCGCAGGGGCGCGACGTAGAGGCTCTGTTTCAGGCGGATCTGGCATTCGAACGTGAAGATGTCGAATTGCTCCGAAAGGCAATCGCGCACTGCGCCACAGTCGGTGATTTCACGAGCCGTCACCTGCTGGAACATATGATTGAGGATTCGGAAGAGCACGTGGATTGGTTCGAGACCCAACTGCGGACCATCGAACAGGTGAGAATCGAGAACTACCTCGCCGAACAAATCAAAAAGTAAAACTCAGGAGCGGGTAGGCGAGATCACTTGCCTACCCGTCATTCTCGCGCGAGGGCTTAGGAAACTGAAGTTGTCCCATCGAAGTGATGATGTTCATCGGCATCGGCGTCCTGCTTTGTCGGATGAATAGTCTTATCCTTGTGTTCCGGCGGACTGTACAAACTATAGAGCTTGAGATCCGTGATATTCGAACGATTTATCACATTGTGTCTCGTCCCGGCCGGGATGACCACCGCATAGCCGTCATTGACGGAATGAGTCTTGCCGTCCAGGATCACGCTGCCTTCACCTGCCTCGAAGCGGATAAACTGATCGAGGTCATGCACCTCTTCTCCGATCTCTTCTCCCGGCTTCAAGCTCATCAACACCAGTTGGGTATGATGTGCGGTAAATAACACCTGACGATAATGTTCATTCCTGGTCGTCGCTTCTTCGATATTGATGATGTAGCCGCTGCTCATAGCAACCTCTTGGCTTCCATTCCTACTCGGCCCGTCAGCTGCAGTCAAGTGGCGAATTCATGATACGTGGAAGAACATCCGGCTCCTGGTATGGGGACAACCCATGAGTCCTTATGATCGTTGGCCTGGAAGAACAGCAAAGCATCCAAGCCGCGTCCATCATCTACCTAGCGGAATGGTTTTCAACCAGGCTTTAAGGCGTCGGGTCCGAAGCGATTTGCGAGCCTGCGTGCCTGCCCTTGCTGACGATTGAATAGCCGGCAGTTTCTGCACCAGAGGAGGGAGCTCGGGTGTCCAGTCGGTCTGTTGCAGCGGGTGCAGGTCGCGACAAGTATCTCAGAACCGACGTGCGACACGTGAGGCTCCGCTTGTTGCATAGGCTGACGGATCTTCATCTCAGTAGCCGATACATGACTATTGATAGTCCTCATTCAGAGATTTAAGAAATGCCACGAGAGGGACGATGTCGTTGGGCTTGAGCGCGATGCCCTGAAGCCGGCTATCTCCATTGCGCAGCGTGCCTGTCCGAGCTTCGTTTGATCTGTCGATATAGGAATTGATCACATCGTCCAACGTATCCAATCGACCGTTGTGCATAAAAGGAGCGGAATGGTCGGGATCTCGGAGGCCTGGCGTTTTGAATCTGGCGATGGCCCGATCAAGTAAGATCGAATCGGATAAGGGGCAGGGCACCTGGTCATCGCACAAGATGGCTCTGATTTTGGCCTGGGGATTTGGGATGTCGGGGTTGGCGAAGATATTCCACACACCCAGATCGACCAAAGCAGGATCGGCAATCGTAGGAATGGCTCGGAAACGTTCCGAGGCGTTTGGATGGTGCTCCGTGGCAGGGAGGAAGGCATCGTAATTTCCATTACGAGCCGCAAGATTTGGGATCACGAGCGCGCTGAATGTGTTTGCACCGTGAATGCTGTCGTACTCTCTTTGTGTCGTGCCGGTGTTGTGCAGCTTGAAATCCGTAAAGTCGGGTGCGGCATGGCAAGCAACGCAATTGCCGATCTCGCCCGCTGTCAACTCGGCTGGTGAAGCGGGCAGCGTAGCCGGCTCGGAAAGGAACATTCTCAAGCCGGCCAGTTCCGTCGCGCCGAACTCGAAGGCCTGAGCGTGGAATTGAAACCGTCCGTCCGATCGGCTGGGATTGGACGTCACGAATTGCGGAGAAAAGCTCGGTGCATTGATCAGTGCCCGGAGCCGTCGGCTATAGGAGAGCGGAGATTCGTTCGGGTCGGGCCGATGAGGTAAGCCGTTGATACTAAGAAATACATCAAACGGCGAACGAATCGGCACCCCATTGTCGTCGGTCTTGGAAAACCGAAGGCCGTTCACGTACGCCGTGACGACCTTCACGACTGCGTCGAAGATTTCCTGGTCCGTGGCCGATCCGATAAAGGCGCGGAATTGAGGAGGCATGCGCAGTTCGTCGGGAATATCCGGGTTAGTGCCGGTAAATAAAATTCTGTAAGACAAACCGGTGTCGGTCAAATCAAAAGAGCCATCGTCTTCCCGAACCACCTTTGCGATGTGTGCGATGGCCTGAGCCTTTTCGCCGGGGAGCCAGCCGAAGTTCCGGCCTGTATAGGTTCCAGCGACCAGATCTTCCATCGAATTGAATTCCGCGTCGAGGTGGAACAACACCCCTCCCGGTCTATCGAGGCTTGAGTTGACCAGCGGCGGAGAATTCCTTGGCGCGTGAGTCTTACCGTCGGCTCTGGCCGGAATAGGACTGCGGTGCGCAAGGTCGGCATAGGCCCGCATGCCGCCGCCAGGTGACGTCAGGACATCGTCCACCAAATGGCAGGTCCGGCAATTCATCGACATGCCCCTGAACGGTCCCGGATTAATCGGCGCCCCTAAGGTTTCAAGGGAATTGACGACGCCATCACCGACATTGGGGTTGTTGACGTTGCCGCCATTGTCCATGAAGACTTTGAATGCCTGCGCGAATCGGGTGTCAAGGAACAGGCGCTCGCCGACGTCCTCTTCAGCGCCGGGCGTACCTGGCGCGAGGGCGATAGGCGGAGATGAGCTTTCACCGCCCGAACAGGCAACGAGGCCGATGAGGAAAAGGAGAGAGAAGAGAAGGGTGAGATATGTCGGTGTTTGATGAGGCACATGGGCATGGCTCATGACGCAGTAGTCCTTCTGTTAAGCGGATCTCCGGGAGAGGCGAGGGTCCTCCGGAAATGAAGGCCCTCGCTTGTGTCACCGGTTAGGCGTTCCTTGTAAATATGGGGTTTCCGTTTCTCCCATCAGTTCGACCAATAGATCGACGATAAAGGGATCGAATTGAGTGCCTGAGGCCACCCGCAGAATTCGAAGCGCGATACGATCACGTAAAGATCGGTCGCGGACATGGGGAACCTGAATAGCCTCGAATGCGTCGGCGACGGCAAGAATTCTGGCGCCCAGCGGAATGAACGCTCCTCTGAGGCCATAGGGATAGCCTGATCCGTCCCATCGCTCATGATGATGGGCGATCATGATGGTCGCGTCACGGAGGAATGAAAAAGGCTCGAGTAAATTCGCCCCGAATCGCGGATGATTCTGAATGGCCACGTACGATTCCGGGTCTCGGGCCGCTCGCCCTGTTTGGAGGTGAGGCGGAAGCATCAGAAGACCGATGTCGTGAAGCAAGGCGGCCAGTTTCAGTTGATGCAAGAGCTCGTCATCGAGGTTCGCAACAAACCCTATACGAATCGCAACAGCCGCCGTCTCTTGGCCGTGCCCTGCTTGCCAGGGCAGGAGCCGATCCAGTTCCTTACCGACTTGCCGGACCAGGATGCTTTCGAGATCGCGCCTCGATGCGGCTGGAAGATGAAGGCGCTCGATCTTCTGCAGCATGCCTTGAATCTTCAGCACGGCTGGTTCAACTTGATCCGCTGTATGGATGTGCATCACATCACCTCCGCAAAAACACAGAGCCCTAGGACCGCTGTCGTGATCCTGGGCTCTGGGTGAATAACCGCTGGCCTCTGGAACAATTGTGCAGGCAATCCGAATCTACGATTCTTGCGGTCGTTTTCCCCCCATCAGCGGTTGCTCAAGCACCCACATCTCATACAACGGGACGACGAGCATCACTAGAAAACTGACGGTCATCAGCGTATCACCGGTCAACATCGAGACGACGAAAATCGGGGAGACGTAGCTGATCAACCACGGCGACAGAAGATCGAGGATCACGCCACCGAAGCCGGCCCATGTGACGACCGCTTTCAGCATATGACTTGCACCGGTCAGATACATCACATGAATGAGAATCATGAACACGACCGGCATCGTAAAGAGATGAAAATGCGTGATTTCAGCCAACTCTCGGAACGACATGGGTTCTCCGAACGTCGTATCGGACCCTCGATAGTGATCAGCAATGCCTTGCGGCGAGAGACCAGTCATGCTGTGCGCCCAAAAAAATGAGAAGGCAAAGCCGGCCAACATCAAGAGCAAGAACAGGGTATAGAGCAACCGAATATGTCGATCAGCATCACGCAGCCTAAATTTCTGGTTGAAGTTCCGCATGCCGGGACGCTGGGTCCGCTCGAGTTAATTCCCAAATATGGACGAGAAAAATCCTTTATCTTTTTTGGCAGCCATTGCGTCGCTGCCGATTCCGGCCGGTTTCAAGTAAAATTCGTCGATCAGCACCAACACGCGTTTGATGCCGGCGCTCATCGAACGAACGGACATGGTGGCGCCGGTGATGTTGGTGATGTCCTTATTGATCCGTACCGGATCGAGAACGGTCTTGCCCTCATACTGAGCGTTAAACCGCTTCTTCCGAACATCGCTCCCGCGCGATTCGCGGAACACAAGAAGCTCAATGTTCGATACGGAACCCTCGTTATCGACGCCGACCATGTAGGTCATCGGCTTGTGCTTGCCGATCGTGTTTTGAACGACCGCATAGCCGTCGATCTGACCTCCGGTTTCTCCGATGTACACCTCGAAGGATTGTTCCGGAAATTTCCACCCGATGCGCTCTTCAATGAGGGATTTTTTCTCCCGGTTGAGCGTGAGGACATCCTTGCGGACCCGCTCGGACTTCGGAAGCATGATCTTGATGCCCTCTTCCTCCTGCAGATAGACGGTGGCCATGTTCATCTCTTGATCGGTGAGATACCGCTTGAGGTCGCTGTCCCATACACGCTCGGCGGCGGCGGCCGGAGCGGGTATCGCAAAAAGAACCGCTAGTATGGAGAGTAGACCAATAATCATGAGGTCGCCCCAATTGCGGGGGAGGCCGGCCGTAACGGCCGGCCTCCCGAGCCTCTAAAAATAGGTTGCCGCTGAAAGAACCAATGCACTGTCGTGAATGCGTTGTCCGTCGTTCGGGTTAAAGGATTTCGGCATGTACTGATAACTGATCTTGAACACCGTATCTTCGATCGGACGGTAGTTCAACCCGAACGAAATTTGCTCGAGCTGGCCCGCATTCTCTGCTTTGTTATCTAAGTTCAAATTGACTCGGTCATAGCGGATGACAGCGGTGAAGGTCGAGCCTTCACCAAAACGTTTTGGTGAGAGGTTCGTCAAAAAAGAAGGCATGAAGTGGTAGTTGCCTTGGATATAAAACCCCTGCATCCTCTCAGGCGGAACGCCGAGCGGGTTGAGTGTGCCGATGCCGGTCAGCCGAGCACCTGGCGCGAATCCAATTGTATTTCGAGGAATAGCGAGAGCGTTATTCCTTGCATAGGCCCAGGCAGCCTCGCCGATGAGTTCAAATGGGCCCTTTTGAAGTGTCCAGTCTATGGCGAAGATACTCAGCGGGTTGTAGCTGGAAGGAGATTGATTCCCATAATACCCGGACCCGCCTACTTCGACGCCCAGCATTGGACTGTACGCGACGCGTCCTACGACCGTTTTTCCATTATTGATATCGAGACCGTCATCGGACAAACATTTCCGTTGGCGGGAATTCTTCGTGCCATCGAACTCATTAACACGAGGTTCGCCGTCGGCTCCATAGCCGCAGGGACCGGTCGTTACGTAGACTTCATAATCCAGCTTGCCGGTTCGCCCTGGATAGAACGTACCGTATATGCCGGCCCCTGTTTCCGCTATGGTACTCGGGATGATCAGTGTGCTGACCAACGGTCGATCAGTCAAGTCGTTCAACGGCGAATCATGCAAAAGGTTAAACTTGCCGATGGGGAGGAGGATGATTCCTCCTCGTAGGTTGACGCTTTCGTGTATCAGGTAATCCACAAATGCAAACTCTGCGCTGACTTCTATATCATTGGTCTCCCTGATCCCATGTTCGATCTCGATCTCAGACGCGAATTTCACATGATCGGTAATATCCGCATAGATAAATGGAACGAGTCGCTGCTGGTCGAATCCGTTCGAGACGCCCTGGCCGCCTCGTATGTCGTTGTAGTCGCCCGTTTCCATGACAGAGTTGCGGTGAGCGCGATATTGAATGTCAAAATATCCGCCGACAATCGCTTTGGGAAACGTCAGGAACGGTTTCGCGTACAGCAGCCGACCGGATCCGGTTGAGCTGAAGGATAGAGGTTGCCGTTCTTTGGCGCGAAGATCCCTGCCGACTTCAGGAATAGGGCCGACCCCAGGGTCGGCCGTCGGTTCTACCCCTTCGCGGGGCTCTAAAAGCGGTTCTTGCCGCTCACGTTCCTGCAAGCGCTTTTCCACCGCTTCGTCGACCATTTTCTTGATTTCCTCCGGGGTCAAGTTTTCGGCCCAAACCGGCATCACCGATAGGCTGACAATGACAAGAGCCCCGAGGATTGACCGCATCTTCATCGGCATCCTCCTTCATGACTAAGGTTGTGGTCTGACTCGGGACTCGATGGTCTCTGGTCTTTCTCAGGAATGACACACGCTCTCTAATGAGATGTGACTGCAACGCCTCCTCTCGCGCCGTAAGCTATGCGTTCCCCCGTGCCTGCTCTTATTGTGTATCCTGGTGCCAAAAATATTTTCGGATTAGGGTTAGCTGACGGTACATCCGTGCTCCTTCAGATTGGCGTCAATACGATTCCGCACGTCGCGCATGACTTCTTCCGAAGGGTCTGTCGGAGTCCAGCCGAAGAGCCTCGCTCCTCCGCGAAATGCCCAGCTCTGCCGTTCTTCGATGAAAGAGATCCTTGTGACATCATCCCGCCGCTTCACCTCCAGTGTGAGGCGGGATCGATCCCTGCTGTCCGTCACGTTTCTCCCAAAAATGCCGTAGGTTCGTCCCGGCATTGGGATTTCAAGCCAGTGAGTGACGATTAATCCGGTGTCTTTGTCTTTTGTGTCGGTCGAGCGATCCTTCACGGTATCGACTGCCGCATCCCAGGCCTGATCATAGCTGCACACGGTAGACCGTTCTTGCATTCCGCTCATCAAGGCGCAGCCGGCCATGCTTCCGAGCAGAATGAGCGGGAGAATGTGTACGCCCGATAGCAGGAACTTCGTCATGTCATAAGCTCCCCGCCGGGGAGCAGCGGGAAGCCTCCTTCCATGACAGTTGAAGTAGTCGCCCCTGGAATGGATCATGATGGTTCGTTCCCCCAACCCTCTATCGAGGAAAAAGGGATGACGACGATGCGCTTGCACCGTTTACACTTCAGTTCCAGCCCTTGTCCACATACCTTGGCGATCAGTTGCCCGCACTCGCAGCGCGTTTCAAGAGTCTGATCGCGTTCCAACGTCGGCGTCTTCGTAATAGTCATGATACGTGGCGGATGGATTAAAATTGAGAACGATTATTAATATCTCAATCAGTATTCAGCTGTCAAGCGGTTAGTTTTCGTCCGGCAGTGTGCTATTTCAGCACAGCTTGTCATATAATTTTCTATGAAGAAGATCCAAATGTTTCGAGGAGGTCTCCTGGGAGCGCTTGTTCTCGGTATGTCGAGTTGTGTGACGGAATTGCCTTCACTGGTCGATCAAGATCAGGTCGCAGGCAGCCTGGTCGTGGGGCGGGTCATAACGGTCCTGACAG
>JAICUC010000130.1 GCA_025936075.1 Nitrospira sp.
CCACCCGAGTTTTACCTGTGCCGCTCACTCCGAACACTACAATTACCATAGACCACCTTACTACAACCTCCGACCGATCCTGAACTCCATGGAGGCGCTACCGATAAATCGAACGAGGCTGGCCGCCGCATGACGGCTTGTCGTATCGGCGTATCGGTGGTTGCAGTAGAAGCGTTCATGAATATGCGGGCTAGGGATCTGCCCAGCTTTATTCAAAGGCGGAAATCCGTAGAGTGAGGTGCTTTCATAATCCGGCCATCATTCCGAGGCGGAGGACGCCATGATTCTAGACAGCCTTCTGTTCGAGAGATTACACCAGGCAACCCGCTTGGCCCATCGGCGACTTGAACGCCAAGTGGATATCTATCGTCCGAACGTCGATGTCCACAATTATCGACGGCTGCTCCAAGCCTTGTGGGGGTTTTATCAACCGATGGAGCGCAAGCTCGCCGTCCTCGCGGACCATAACCTTCCTTCATCTTATTCACAACAACGACGCAAGGCTCCTCGTCTGGAGCAGGATCTATTGGCGCTCCGCATGAGCGAGGACGACATCGCAGCGCTGCCGCTCTGTGGGCGTCTGCCGGCAATTCCCACCCTTCCACAGGTTTTCGGCGTGCTGTACGTCATCGACGGAGCCGCCCTGGGTGAACGAATCGCGACCATACATTTTGGAGGCAACAACCTAGGTATTGGTCCATCGAAGGGGGGATCATTCTTTTCCAGCTTAAGCGCATCTCATGATCCATTCCTTGATACTTGTCGGCAAGACTTTATCGTTATGGCTGAAGCGGTGGAAGAGGCGGGCCACGAGGACTTAGTCATCCGATCGGCCATAGACACCATAGAGTGCTTGGAGAGATGGCTGGACCACCGCAAGCATTCTCACGTTAGGAACTCTATGCTCATGAATTCCATGCGATGGAATGCTCAATTGGAGTCGAGCTATTCCGCACTGAGCGCGTAAGTGATATCGATAAAGTGGCATGCCGGACATAGTCCCGAAAGAAGCCTATCGCCCACTCAACCAATGAGTCGACCTTCGTCGCCATCAAACGGCTACACCGTATCCGATGATCTTCGATCACATGTTTCCGTCAAAGGATTGTGGCTTGGGGAAGTTACTGTGTCGTTACGGCAATGATGAGGATAAGAATTATTTAAACCCCCCGAAGAATTATTTAAACCAATGATGCGGGCCGCATGTAAAGCACGCTACTTCGCTCCATCAATCATCGCTTCATGGATGTCGAAACCGATAGAGATACGATCCAACTCGCATGCATCATAACGCACATGTGGATGCCATGGTGGACATCACGGAACGCAAGCAGAAGGAACAACCACTACAGGGTACGGAAGAGCGGCTACGCCTTGCGGTTGAGTCGGCGGATATCGGCACCTGGGACATCAATCTTGCCACGGGGAGCAACTGTTGGGACCGCCGGTGCAAAGCGATGTTCGGATTGTCGTCCGACGCCGAGGTGCCTTACGAGCGATTTCTCTCCTTGATCCATCCAGCCGATCGTTCACACGTCATCGCCGCCCTCGAACAGTCGACGGATCCTTCAGGAGACGGTTCCTACGACATTGAATACCGGATTGTGCGGCCGGACCGTCGGGAAGTGTGGATCAGAGGTATAGGCCGGTCCTTTTTTGAGGAACGCGACGGGAAACGACAGGCGGTCCGGTTTATCGGTACGACACTCGACATTAATGAAAGCAAGCGGACACAGGAACATCTCCAACGTTGGGGCAGCGAACTGCAACAGGCCGTGGACCTCAAAACCACGCAACTTGTGCAATCCCAAGAACGGTTGCGGGCGCTGACGAATGAACTCAACCTGACTGAGCAACGCGAGCGGAAACGACTCGCGGGAGATCTGCATGATTATTTGGCACAACTGCTCGTCGTCATGCGTATGAAGCTCCGCCAAGCGGTACCGCTCGTACCGACTGAGAAAGCGACAGCGCTTTTGAAGGACGCCGATCAAGCGCTCACACAAGCTCTTGACTATACCCGATCATTAGTCAGCGAATTGGCTCCGCCGTCGTTGCATGAATTCGGGCTTTTGCAGTCAGTGGAGTGGCTGGCATCCCAGATGCGGCAACACGGCCTCACGGTGAAGGTACGCCCTGCCGCCGAAGCGCTCTTCTTGCCTGAAGATCAGGCCATTTTGCTGTTTCAATCGGTGCGCGAACTTCTCTACAACGTGCTCAAACACGCCCACACGGACGAGGCAACGGTTTCGATGACGATTATCCCGAACAGTGAACTGTGCATCATGGTGGAAGACAGGGGTAACGGATTCGACGCCGCGGCGCTTGAGCTGCACAGCGCCGACTCCACCCGCTTCGGTCTCTTCAGCCTAAGAGAGCGCATGGCCACCATGGGGGGACGAGTCTCCATCGACTCCGCCGTCGGCCGAGGCACAAGGATCACCTTGCTCATGCCCTATTGGCCGGTGAAACCAAGCGGCGAACAGGCTGAACACGTCGTGCCGATTGCCGAGCCATCGAACCAAGCCCGCGGCTCCGAATCTGCAACATCCCTCAGCCACGGAGGACTCAACGTCCAGGACTCGGTACTTCACGAGCACCCGCGCATCCGTGTCTTATTGGTGGACGATCATGCGATGGTACGACAAGGCTTGCTATGCGTTCTGTAAAACTATCCCGACATCTAAGTCGTCGGCGAAGCCGACGACGGAAAAGCATCGCTCGTCTCTGTCGAACATGTGCGACCTTCAGTCATCGTCATGGATCTCAATATGCCGAGGATGAACGGCATCGACGCCACCGCAATCATTAAATCCCGCTACCCTGAGACCATTATTCTAGGGTTGTCTGTGAATGCCGGTGAAGAGAATCAAGCGGCCATGATTCGAGCCGGCGCATCCGCCCTGTTGACGAAGGAAGCAGCGGTCGACCAACTCTATGACATGATCCATGGCGCCGTCGCGACAAGACCATGACACGGCGCTCTCGCGAGGCGCCCTGCGAATACGCGAGGGAATGATGGAATGATGGATAGGTACATGCAGACATAATCATAATACGAATACCGGAAATGCGTAGAGGAGGAAATGTATCCCCGGAACTAGGGGCATACCTAGTAGTGAGGCGGAGAGGGAGGAGCTAGTATTTCTAGCTGTGTTCGGTGGACGAGCTTATGACCCCACTCCTTGTTATAGGATTCCCAAAAAATACAACAGGACAAGTAGGCTCACCGGCACGCCCAATAGCCAGAGAATGAAGTAGCGCATGATGTATATCCTTTATGTAAGTATGTAAGAAGGATGCCCCTCCATCCATGTTGGAAGAATATGCCGGGTCGGCAGAACTTGTGGAATCGGTGGGCGACTGGGAGGCGAAGGAGGCTGAGGACCAGGCAATGGAGGTTGCGGAGGCGGAAATGGGTTGGGATCAGGGGGCATGGGATCAGGATCGGGGTCCGGACCTGGCCGTTGATATCGCCTCTTGATTATCCTCCGGCAATCAACCATCATCATGAGGGCAGTATAGCAGTGGTTCTGTATTCGGCGGACTAGTAGGCCCCCTTGAGAACAGCTCATACTCAGTCACTTTTTAAGGCATGACAACAGCCCGGACTGATGCACAGGAGTAAAGAGACATATTTCAAGGTATAGGAAGGTATAGGACGAGCTGTACGTTCGATTTGAGACAAGCGGAGGAGGAGGGTCGACCATGAATACTCAACCTACCATCTTGCTGGCGGATGATCATGTCCTTGTCGCTCAGGGGATTCAAAAACTGTTGGAACCGGAATTCGAATTGTTGAGGATTGTTCCGGACGGTCGCGCTTTGCTCAAAGCTGTCGAGGAATGTTCGCCGGACGTGGTCATCGTCGATATTTCTCTCCCGCTGCTCAATGGATTGGATGCCTCCCGTCAAATTTTAAAACATAATCCGGCCATCAAAGTCATCGTCCTGACGATGCACTCGGAGGCGAGTTTCGTGACGGAAGCGATTCGCATAGGCGTATCGGGTTATGTGTCGAAGCAGTCGGTAGGATCGGAATTGGTGCAGGCTCTCAAAGAAGTCTTGAACGGCAACACCTTCGTTTCTCCCATTGTCGCCGGCCAGGGAATACATTCCCACGCTGATGAGAAAACCGAAGAAGCCCCGGAAGGGTTTGCCCACACACTCAGCTTGCGACAGCGGGAGGTCCTACAGCTGGTGGCTGAAGGAAAATCCATCAAAGAAGTGGCGGCCGTCTTGAATGTATCGATCAAAACCGTCGAATTTCACAAAACGCGCATTATGAGGCAGCTCGGCATGCGTTCGGCGGCTCAGCTGACGAAGTACGCGATCGCGAACGGGCTCATCGCCATTCACTAGCCCGATAGACTGAATTGATATCGGTAGATATCCGCTTACAAAGCCGTCATCCCTGAAGACAGCGCCACGCGGATCAAATCGGAGGTGGTACGGACACCGAGCTTGCGGGTAATGTTGGCTTTGTGAAATTCAACCGTCTTCATCGAAATGTTGAGCTCCTTGGCGATATTTTTGGTGGAAGATCCGTTGGCAAGCATCGCAAGGATTTGACGCTGTCGCTCGGTCAAGTTGGTCGTATAGCCTTCCGGTCGCGACCATTGACATTCCATCGCTTCGCGAACTTCCATATCGAGCTTGGAAGATACAAATCGTCGATTCGCCATGACGCTCTTGACCGCGGCATGGAGTTCGTCCGAAGCATCCTGCTTCAATACATACCCCATCGCTCCTGCACGGAACCCCTCGCTGACTGCAATCGCTTCGGTCAACATCGTGACAAAGATGATTTTGACCGCAGGCAAGAGGGTTTTCAGGTTTCGAGCCGCTTCAAATCCGTTCATCCCCGGCATGTTGGCGTCAAGCAGCACGATATCCGGCTGCAACTTCTGGGCTTGTTCCAGTACTTGCTGTCCCGTTTGTGCGGTTCCTACGACTGAAAAGTCCGGCTCGAGCAATTGCTTGACGCTCTCTAAAACGAGCGGATGGTCGTCAGCGAGTAAAATTCTTGCACTATACATGACCGATCCTCTGCCTCATACGTCCGGTCCGATTCTGCTTACCACCTGGATCCGCCCAATCGCTCGTTCTAATTTAATGAAGAACTCAACTTTGGGCCAATCTCCACGTATCCTCGGTCATCATGGCAGTCACTGCACGATAATTCGACTGGGGATATCCCTAGCCCCGTCATAACACTTACCGAATATTCACTCCGGTCGTTCCGCCGGTTCCGATAATGTATTCGGAAACAGCGGTCTGAGAGCTGTCATGAGCGCGGCACCCGCGAATGCAGCAGCCATATCCTTTTGCGCATCCCATTCATCCCCTTGCGTTCCGAGATATGCCGCGCCGAGGTCTGGATTGACAATTTGTGCGACGAATGCTTCAACGAGCTCGAAAAACCCGCTTTGTGCCAGGATACCGCTGACGGGAAGGTAGACCGACCAAAACCCATCCACACGGCCGGTTCGCATGAGCAATTCTTTCAGCGGATAAACCAATAAAAACCCGAAGGCAAAATGGACGATGCGGTCGAACGGATTTCGGCTCAGCGACAGAACGTTCTCCAGCCAGAAACCCAGTGGAACTTCGGCATAGGTGTAATGGGCTCCCACCGCGTGGAGAGACATAAACAGCGTGATGAGCACATAAGAGAGTGAAGAAAAGCAAAATCGCCGATGCGTCGCGATCAACGTGCCGACGACAGCCAAGGCCAATGCGTTTTCTAATGCCCAATCCTTTCGATCAAATGGAGCGATCGCAAGAAGACTCCACCACATGCCATACCAGGCCAATAAAATATGGGGCACAGAAACGCGGGTATGCATCCTTCTCCCGTACGAGATGTGGTGAAACCCGCTTCTCAGGATGAAGAGTCCGGCACCTGACTCACCGGCTCACGTTCCTCCATTCCAATGGGTGCGGCGGCGAAAGAAATCCGGTGCAGGATACGGAAACCAAGGAGTATTCCCATGCACAAAAGAGAGCCATACATAGCGGCCGCCATATCTTTTTGAGCGTCCCACACATCGCCCTGTGCCCCTAAATAGGCCGGGCCGAGCTCGGGGTGGACCGCCTCAGTAACCCAGGCCTCCACAATTTCCCATAGGGCGCTCAGTCCCAGTACCGTGATCACGGGCAAGTAGTAGAGCACCCACCCCCGCGCGCGGCCGAGCAGACGAAACGTCTCCTCCATGGGATACGCCAACAGAAAGCCGAAACTAAAGTGCACGATGCGGTCGAAATGATTGCGCCCCAGGTGCAACACGTCGTTCAACCAGGCCCCCGCCGGAACTTGAGCGTACGTGTAATGGACCCCGACCGTATGGAGCGTCAAAAATCCCATGATCAAGATATACGACAGCGGAGAGAGCGGCACATATCGGTAGCTTGCGATGAGCACGATCACGAAGAGCACCGGTAGCACACTGGCCATCGCCCAGAACTGGCGATCCACAGGGGAATACGCCAACCAGGCAAACAATCCGATGTACCATGTCATCAATCCGATCAGCAGGCATGTAACTCGGTCCATGGGTGGAACGACCTCCAATACTCATTGCTCTCTCGTTATCAACACATGTGATGCTACTGGCTGACAACTTATCGATGCAAGTCCGTCAGGAGCACTCCGCTCACGCAAACCATCTTGCGGCGCACGGTTCCGGCGCTTAGGTTACAAATCCGACTCGATGGAAAAGTACACTTAAGGTAGAACAGCAAGATGGAAGCGATGGGTGAGGAGTCCCTGACATGACAGCCGGAGCTTCCGACGCAGACAACTGAGACCTACTTGTCTGCGCCGGTATTGCAGCGCTGTCCTTATGAGCAAACCGAGAATCTTTTTCGACCGAACACGACAGTTTCGGTTCGGCCGATCCTGATCAGTGACCTTGACTTACGCAATCGGTCTCGGCTCCTCGCGCACGGCGCGAATGTTCGCCTCCGTCCGGAGAAGCAATTCCTTTTGCAAGGCTTCAATATCGGCCTTGGCGCCTAATGCGAGCTCCTCAACCTTGCGTTCGCTTTCAGGCCCCGGCACATGAGAAAACTCATGGCAATCTTCGTACGCCTGTTCTGTCGTCCCTGTGGCTCTGATCACCATACCGGCAACCGCCCCTCCGACCACGGCGATGACGAGCGTCATTGCGATACCCACAAGTTGGACCCCCACGACACTCGGAACGACGGCGATCGCGCAGAGTCCGCCCAATAGTCCCGGCATCCCATGCAGATTGTGCACGCCGCAGGTATCGACCAATTTGATTTTCGATTCCAGCAGGGGCTGAATAAAGACGAACCCTATCACGGAGAGCGCACCGGCGAGCAATCCGATACCAAAGGCGCCGGTGGGACTCACGAGGTTACAGGTCGAGCCGATGGAGACCCCTCCCGCCAATGCCGCATTGGCCATATCCACCATCGAGGTTTTTCCATGATGAAAATGTGTGCTGAGGAAATAGGTGGCAAGCGTGGCCCCGCTCAGAGCCAGGATCGTATTGACGATGGTTTGAGGCATTTGCTCAAACGGCACAATCGCGGTCGCAAAACTCGGCCAAAACAGCCACAGCACCATGGAACCGAGCATCGCGAACCGATCGGACGTCGGATCGGATTCGATCGGTTGACTACGCTGCCGCCCGGTCGTCAGAACCAGCGACGCGGCCAATCCGAAATAGGCGCCGAACGCGTGGATGACGATCGACCCCGCCGAATCCTGAAATCCTTTGGTAAGCCCCGATCCATTATCCAACACCAAATATTCGTTCAGCGCATAGAGCGGCACCAACAACAGCGTGAGCAACGCGTATTGAAATACGCGCAATCGCCCGAGCACCGCTCCCATCGCGATCAACGCCGTCGCCGCCGAAAATTCAGCCAACATCAGCGTCTCGACCGAATGGGCCTGTATCGAATGTCCCACTATCCCGTTGGCCCGCAACAGCATGTACAAGGGTATCCCGGTCGCGACCACAAGATAGGTGCCGGTCGTTGCCCCGAAGCCATACCGCCGGACGAAGACCATGAGAAATCCGAAGCCGACCACCAACATGGCCAGGATGTGAATGGAATAATTGTATTGCGCGACCAGGCGCGCCTCATTAACGGCACCCCCCGGCTCTTCGGCACCGGCCCAACTCGTGGCACACAAGAGAAACAGACTTGCTGCGCTGAGCATCTTCAACCAGAAGCTGTTCTGCATTGAGTCCTCCTTGGACAGTAGGAGTGAACGGGGGATAGGGGGAGCAGTGTACTCCACCAGCAAGCGCCCTTGTCAAACCCACCTATGGCTATTCATAGGGGTGTAATCCAAATAACGGCCTCAATAAGTCAGCAGGGAACTGCAGAACAATGACGAAGTTGGCGATAAACCGAACAAAGTACGGTGCCTCAGCTGAACCTTCGTAGGGAACCGAACATTCATCTCGACCAGCGACCGACAGATCCACTGCAATCAAGCGGCAAAGGCCGATTCCTTGGACGAGCGGCTTCGTTCCACGCCACCTCCGGCGCCTGCTTCGCCGCGCCATTTTTTACCGCCGGCTAGACAGCCGATCTTCGCTGAGTATAATGACATGCAGTTCACGCATATGATCGGACTTCCGGTACTGCTCATCGGTTTCATGACATCCTTTCACATCCGACATCGTCGTGGGCCGGACGAGTGATGAGGAGAGCGTCAAGCAATCGGCGGACGGACTCCACGAGAAGCCTGATGGACTGAAGGTCGGCGCACGTCGGAACCTGAGCAGATGACATCATAAAGGACCATTTCATGTCGAATACGTTGAAACAGGTGCTCACCATTGCCG
>JAICUC010000118.1 GCA_025936075.1 Nitrospira sp.
ACGACCTGAGAGGAGAGAGATCGCGATGAACACACTATCAACCGACACAATTGTGAAGCCCCGCTATACACTGAGCTATGGTCTGCGGTTGGATAAAGGCCAGGCGAGCGAGTTCGCCCACGCCCGTGTGCCCATTCTCCTGCCCGATGGATCGGTCGGCAACATGACGTTGCACGTGATGAACGGCACCGCGGATGAAATCAAGGCACAGCTACTCGACAGCATCGACGCATTCTTCGACATCTACGCCGATGTTTATGCCGACGTTTCAAGCTCAACCATCTGTGACTGAGGCATCATCACTCGAGGCCTTTCCAGCGCCTCAGGTAGGAGGCCATCGATCATGCAAACACTCGATATCCATCGTCCTGAGATGCCGGACCTTCAGTTCGTCCTGTTCGTGACGGCACTCTGCACGTCTCGTCTGACCACGCTCAATATTCCCAGGTCCCTCCGTGTGACGATTTTCAACCGATGCTGGGCGCTCATTCATGAATCCCCTCCGCCCGGCAGGCCGGAGGATCGAGTCCTGGACCTCCGACCCTGGACCGAGATCACCGTTGAGGCGATGGTAGAGACCATACGCGTGGGGCTCACGGAGGCAGGGATTCAAATCTTGGCCTGGGATCATGCACCCAGCGAGCCGACACGCACGAGCACCCCAGAAGCCAAACCCCTAATCGAACGAGTCGCGCAACTGTATCCTCAGCCGCCCGAGGAAACCGACAGCGGCCGCGCAGCAGACACCGCCCCGCACTGACAGGGCTACGACTTACAGAAGCTCCCACGTGATCGACTAACTCGACGACGCGGTGTCACAATGCAGGGTAAACTCGTTGGAGTTTCTGTGCGGCGAATGTTCGAAGCGTTCACAAGACGGCCACGTGAAGGGATCTCGCTTCAAGGCTCAAATTCTTGCAACATGACTTCAATTGATCCGCTGTTACCACGCGTAGGCTTCCGGTGCGGCGCCACCGGGGCCAGGAAAGAGCTCGTCCAGTTGTTTCAAGATGTCCCCGCCCAGGGAAAGGCTCAATGCCCTCATAGCCCCTTCCAGCTGTTCCATCGTGCGAGGACCGAGAATGGGTGAAGTGACCGCTCGTTGGTGCAGCAGCCAGGCAAGCGCGACATTCGCCGGTGTTTCACCAATCCGTGCGCACAGTCCCTCGTACGCTTCCAATTTGGGGCGGGACTTGATGACCTCTTGCTTCAAGTCGGCGTCCGCTCGCCGACCAACGTTGTCGGACTGCAGGACACCGGCCAACAATCCCCGACCGAGCGGACTCCACGGGATCAGACCGATGCCGTAGGCTTCACAGGCAGGAATGACTTCCAATTCAATCGTACGCTCATTGAGGTTATAGAGACTTTGCTCCGACACCAGCCCGAAAAAATGACGGCTGCGCGCGGCTTCCTGAGCCTGGGCCAGGTGCCAACCGGCAAAATTGCTGCTGCCCACATACACCACTTTGCCTTCCCTGACCAACTGCTCCATCGCTTGCCAGATTTCTTCCCACGGTGTTTCCCGATCGACATGATGCATTTGATACACATCAATCCGATCTGTCTTCAACCGTCGGAGACTGTCCTCGCACGCTCGCTTGATGTTTACGGCCGAGAGACGTGACTGATTGGGCCAATCACCCATGCGGCCGTAGACCTTCGTGGCCAACACCACTTTGTCCCGGCGGTCTCCCCCTTGTGCGAACCAGCGGCCGATGATCTGCTCTGTCCAGCCTTCACCGACCTTCCAGCCGTACACGTTTGCCGTGTCGAAAAAGTTGATACCGAGCTCCAAGGCTCGATCCATCAAGGCGAAGCTGTCCGGTTCGCTGGTCTGCGGCCCGAAATTCATCGTGCCGAGGCAGAGCCGACTGACGTTCAGTCCTGAGCGACCGAGATGAACGTATTGCAAGGGGGCAACGCCTTATTCCGGAGCCACGTGGCCGGATAGAAGTTAGTATCCGCGGCCCGTACTCCCACCACGCCCCATTCGATCGAGTGGAAGCGCCTCATAACGTTGTTTCAGGTCCGGATGTTCGTTGAGATAGCTCTTGACCGCCGCATCATCCGCAAATACCCCTGGGCTGCGTTTGCGATATTCATCGAGTGTCAAATCGTGCTTGGCGAGGAGCGCAGTGAGTTTGGTATTGATGTCCGCTCCCATTTGTCGCATTTGGTCCTGCGACGGACGCTGCCCCTCGCCATAGCCCGTTCCACCCTTGAAATAGTTCGTCATCATCTCACCGATCTCGATTCGTGCCTTGACGAATTGTTCCACTTCCGCCGGCTCGGCGGCATACCCGGTTCCCGCAAATAGAACCATGCCCAACGAGATGAAGCTAATATGGCGCCAAACATTCATGATCCCTCCTCTATCTCCGCGGCGTCGCTGTGTGCCGACGGAATACCATAGCGTTTGCATTTCTCCCACAGAGCTTTTCTGGACAATCCCAAGATTCTCGAAGCGGTCGTGCGGCTCCCGTCGGTACGCTCCAATACGGAGACGATGTAGTCCTTCTCGAAACTTTCTCGCGCGGCGGCGAGCGAGGTCAAGAGCGCGTCCTTCTTTTTTTTCCCTCCGGTCAAACCTTCACTGCAGAACCCGCAGGATTCTTGTTGGACGCCCCCCAAATAGGGACAGGCTTGAAATCCACAGAGGTCGGCCGGTTGAACCGCGGCCCGATCTCGCCCCAGAGCCACAGCCCGCTCGACCATATTTTCCAATTCCCGCACATTCCCCGGGTACGAATAGCGAAGCAACAATTCACGCGCCTGATGGGAAAACCCGCGCAGTTGCTTGTTCAGCTTGAGCGAGCATGTTTCCAGGACATGATCCGCGATCACCATAATATCCTCTTGGCGTTGCCTGAGCGGCGGAACAGCGATCGGTACGACGTTGAGCCGGTAAAAAAGGTCTTCACGGAACCGGCCTTGCGCCACTTCCTTGCGCAAGTCTTTTTGTGTGGCGCACACGAGCCGCACGTCCGTTTCAATCGGCTCATTGCTCCCGATCCGTTCGAAGGTACGTTCCTGTAGAACGCGCAAGAGTTTCACCTGCACCACAGGGGAGATTTCGCCGATTTCATCAAGGAATAAGGTCCCTCGATTCGCCATTTCGAATCGCCCCCGACGCTGGCGCAGAGCACCCGTAAACGCGCCTTTCTCGTGGCCGAAGAGTTCCGCTTCCAGCAGCGTTTCCGGCAACGCGGCGCAGCTGACTTTGATCAGCGGATACCCTTTCCGTGGGCTGTTCTGATGCAGCGCATTGGCGACAAGTTCTTTGCCGGTTCCGCTCTCCCCGACGATCAGGACGGTAGAATCGGTCTCAGCCACGAGCTTGATCTTGTCCAGCACGACACGCATCTGACTGTTCGCCCCTAAAATACCGTTGAAGCAGAACTTCTCCTCCAGTTGGTGCTTGAGATCCTGATTCTCGCGGCGGAGTGTGATCATGCTGCCGACCCGCTCAACGATCAGGAGCAATTCATCCATTTGGAACGGCTTCGTGATGTAATCAAATGCCCCCAATTTCATGGCTTCAACGGCTGTTTCTACCGATCCATGTGCGGTAATGACGAGCACCTCCGTCTGGGGCTCCTTGTCTTTTGCCGTCTGGAGCACAGTCAGCCCATCCACACCAGGTAACCGGAGATCGGTGATGACCACATCAAATGTTTTCTCTCGGATCGCCTCGATCCCCTCCGTACCGGTCGGTACCGCTCGGACATCGCAGCCGACGGCCTCCAATGCGTCCATCATGGAAAGGCGCATCAAGGGCTCATCGTCGACCAGCAGAATGGTCAGCCCTTTCATGCTTCCTTCTCCGCAAAGGTACGCTCACGTGACACGGGCAGGCACAGTGTGAAGGTGGTTCCCTTCCCGACTTCACTCTCGACCAAAATGTTGCCGCCATGCCGTTCCATGATGCCGAGATTGACCGAGAGTCCCAGCCCCGTCCCTTCCCCCTCTCCTTTGGTCGTAAAAAACGGGTCAAAGACCCGCGGGAGCACCGATGCGGGAATGCCGGAACCCGTATCATTTACCTCCACCCGGCAGATGCCCTCTGCCACGGATGTCCTGAGCGTCAGCACTCCGCCGTTTTTCATGGCTTGCACGGCGTTCAAGATCAAGTTCATCAAGACCTGTTCGATCATATGCCGATCAACCATGACGTTGGGCAAGCCATTGCCGGGGAATGTTTCCAAGCGAATCCGATTGGGGACAAAGAGATGGGTCGTCAGCCCCAGTACCTGGTCGACGATTCGATTGATATCGGCGGGACTGAATGCCGGTTCGTGCTGCTGTGAAAAATCGAGCAACTGCCGAACGATCTTTTGAACACGTCGGACGCCATGTTCCATGGAGGCCCAGTATTCTTCTTGGCGTGCCGGGGAGAGGGCCCCTTTTCGAAGATTGTAGAGACAATTGAGGATACCCCCCAGTGGATTGTTGATTTCATGAGCCACCCCCGCCGCCAATTGACCGATCGAGGCCAGTTTTTCTGCATGACGAATCTGTCGCTCCAGTTTCTTCGTCTCCGTCATATCACGCGCGATGCCGAGCACTCCAAGGATTTTCCCGTCGGCCCCTTGCAGAGGAGAAACACTGACCATGACGGCACGCACTTCACCCAACCGAGTCACCACTTCGACCTCGTACACCTGCTTGGCTCCGATATCCAATGTGCTCTTGAGACGCCGCCCCCGATGACGCCGTGAAAGGAGCGAGAGATACGGCCGGCCGATCAAATCATCTTTGCGATACCCCCACGCATTGATCTTGCCGTTCACATAGGTGAACTGTTGATCCAAATCGAGTGTATAGATGACGTCATTGGCGTTCTCGAGCAAATTTTCCAGGTATTGCTTGGTCTCTTCGATCTCTCTGGTGCGCGCTCGCACTTTGAATTCGAGATCTTCTCTGTATGATTGCAGTTGGCGCTCCAGCTTTTTCCGATCGGTAATATCGCGAAGCTGTACCATCACCAGCAATGGTTGGGTCCCCCCCACGCGGATCAGGTCCATTTCCACCGGAATCTCATGGCGATCGGCGTCGTACACGGTCATTTCCTGAGTGGCGACCTGCCGTTGCTCCGTGCTGACATCGCACAACCAGTCCGTAAAATTCCGGTGGTGCGCGTCCGGTACGATATCGAGAAAGTTTTTCCCGACGATCTCCGACTCGGCATAGCCCAATACGTGTTGCTCCCGTTCATTGACGGCGACAACGGACCCCGTTTCACTCACCATAAAAACAGAATCCGCCACGAAGTCGAACAAGGCCTTGTAGCGGGCTTGAGATACCGTCAGTTGCTGTGTCCGTTCCGATACCGCCTGCTCCAATCCAACGGTATACCGCTGTATCTCCTGCTCCAACCGGCGCCGTTCGGTCACATCTCGAACGAACGCACGCGAGTGAATCAGCCCGCCCCGCTCTTGATCGAACAACGCCGTCCCATGAACCTCCACATCCATCAACCGTCCATCCTTGGCCACCAGCACCGTCTCCATCGAGCTTTGGCCGTGTGAAACGAGCCGCTCCAGAAAATGCAATGTGTTCAATTCCTGTCCGTCGGCAGCACACTCCCATAGCTTCATGCCTAACATTTCGTCGGAGGTATACCCGAGTTTGTCGAGGCCGGTCTTATTGACGTGCACCAGTCGGCCGCCCCGATCCAGTTGACAGATCATTTCCGGAGCATGTTCGATCAGATCTCGATATTTCTCCTCCAACCGCCGGACCTCCGTCATTCGTTGCTCCAGCTGCCCGAACGAACGTTGCAGATTGGACGCCATCTGATTGAAGGCCTGGGCAAGCCCTTCGATTTCGTCACCGGTCTTCAACTCCACCCGCTGCTCCAAACGACCGCTCCCGATCTGCTGCACTCCGTCATGCAAGAGCCGAATCGGCCGCGCGATCCGGCGGGCAACGACGACTCCGATTCCTCCAAGTCCTATCAGCACCACCGAGCCGAACAACAGCATCTTGGTCATCAGCTCACCCAGCGGAGCGAACGTTTCCGCTGCATCCTGACGCACCAGGGTCATCCACCGTTTTCCCCCGAGACTTCCCTTCGCCAGTCGTTCAGAAAACCGCACCGGCGCAAACCCGATCAGGGCGTGTTTGTTTCCATGCGAATCGTCGGCGGCCACTGTCCATCCTGATTTCGTAGCCCCCAACGTACCGAGCAATTCGGCATCGATCGAGTGCGCCTCCGGTCCAAGGACCGGGCAAATCACCACACTCCCGTCCGAGGCAAACAGCATGGCATGGCCGGTCACGCCGAAGGAACCCTCCGCAATGGACTGAAACAATGTGTCACGCCGAAGCAGAATCGTCACGGCTCCGATCACAGCCTGACGTCGATCATCCAGAATCGGAGCTGCCACCACGACCACATGGGTCCCGAAGGATGGGTCGAAGGCGATTTCGCTCACATAAGGGTGCTGACTGTCGCCTTTTATCACCGCCTGCCACCAGGCGGTCTTCGCATAAGAATACTCCACTTGGGGAATCGAACTGACGACCAAGGCTCCCTGTCCGTCAGTGACCAAAATGCCGATATAGTCCGACTTTCGAATTTCATGCCATCGGATCAGGTAGTTGGTGACGATTCGATTGACGAAGTGCGGAAATTCGCTTCGCTTGTCGCGCTGCCCCCACCGCTGTTGCCAGTCCTTAATGATTTCGGAAATACTCTGAGCGTCTTTGCCCTCGTACGTTCGGTTGGCCTCTGACACTGCAGTGCGAAGGAAGGGTGTTGTCGCGAGCTGTTGGGCTTCGTTCATACCTTGAGTAATGTGTATTTCGATCCGACGGGCTGCTTCGGCGGCCACTTCTTTGAAATTCGCTCCCGTCGACTCTCGCAAGGCGCGTTGCTCCTCTATATAGATGAGGGCAAGCAGGAGAGTAAGGGGCAAGAGACCGACCATCACGATCGCTGCGATGATCTTCTGCTGGAGGCTGTAAGACCGGCTCCAGAGTGCCATGGCTACACCACAGAGACGTGAAAGCGGTGTTTCCTTGTGGGAAGGCGCTCGCCTTGTACGTCGATGATGGGGCCTCATAGACCGCTCACCACCGACGGTACGGGACCGACGAGCCCCGCGCACCGCTCTATTCCATCATTCGCTCAGCCGCGTTTCAAGAGTCGACCCGACGTTCCTGGCCACAAGAGCACGAGCGGGCTGGCAACGAATACCGATGAATAGGTGCCGAAAATCACACCCCACAGCAGCGCAAGCGAGAAATCGTGCAGAACTTCTCCGCCGGCCACGGTCAGAGGAATGAGGACGATCACGACCGTCAAACTGGTCACAATCGTGCGGCTCAATACCTGATTGATGGCGCTGTTGATCGTCGTTTCTTCATTCTCGCGTCGACGCAACTTGAGATTCTCCCTGATCCGGTCGAATACGACGACGGTGTCGGTTAAGGAATAGCCGGCCAGCGTCAAAAGCGCCGTCACGATCAGGAGAGTAATTTCTTTGTCTAAGAGATAGAAGGCCCCGATCACGGCCAAGACGTCATGAAATGTCGCCAACGCAGCCGCTACACCGAACCGGAGTTCGAATCGTGCCGCAATGTACAGAATAATACCCGCGAATGAAATGACGACGGCCACGAGCGCATCCTCTTGAAGCTTCTTGCCGATGGTCGGCCCGATCTCGGTCGTTGAGTCCACCACGAACTTGTTGTTCGGAAACTCTTTGGTGAAGATTCCCACTACACGTTCCGCCGTCTTTTCTTCGATCGTCGTTGAAGCCTTCACCCGAATGAGGAGCTTGTTGTCCTGTCCGAATTCCTGCAGTTCCACATCATTCAGGCCGTTGGTCTCCAGGGCTTTACGGGCTTCATCGATCCGAACAGGCTGCTCAAACTTGAGTTGGACGGCTGTCCCTCCGGCAAAGTCGATGCCGAGATTCGCGGCACCCCGCGCAATCTGGACAAGCGCGATGAGCCCGAGCAAGACCATGATCCCTGAAAAGAGAAAGGAGTACTTGCGCTGGCCTATGAAATCAATGTTGGTCTTCCCGAGAATCTCTAACATGCGAGCTCCCTTTTGATAACCCTGAGTCTCCCCCTGGTGGCTGATCGCCGACTTCATAGTCAGATGCTCAACGCTTCGACTCTTTGTCGATGATACAACAGATCAAAAATCACTTTTGTCCCGACCAACGCCGTGAAGAGGTTAATGGCGATGCCCAGGCACAATGTCACGGCAAAACCTTTGATCGGCCCAGTTCCGAATAAAAACAAAGCCACCCCGGTGATCAACGTCGTGACGTGCGAGTCGACGATCGTCAGGAATGCTTTGTCGTAACCCGCGTCGATGGCCGATCGTACGGCCTTTCCACCACGGATTTCTTCACGAATGCGCTCGAAAATCAAGACGTTCGAATCGACACCCATGCCGATGGTCAGCACGATCCCGGCGATTCCAGGCAGAGTCAACGTGGCGGTCAGAGCGGACAGCGCGCCCATCAGACACACGAGATTCAACACCAGGGCAAAATCCGCGATCAGCCCGGACAGACGGTAATACACGATCATGAAGATCACCACCATTACCCCGGCGATAAGAGTCGCTCTGACCCCCTTATCGATAGAATCCTGGCCGAGGGACGGACCGACCGTCAGATCCTGCACGATCTTCAGCGGCGCCGGGAGAGCGCCGGCCCGCAGAACAATCGCCAAATCATTGGCCTCCTGCGTGGTGAAGGTCCCGGTAATCTGCGCACGTCCCCCTGAAATACGTTCTTGGATGACCGGCGCCGAATAGATCGTGTTATCGAGAACGACAGCCATACGTTTCTTGACGTTCTCGCCCGTAATCCGTTCGAATTCCTGCCCTCCCTTGGCGTCGAATGTGATGGACACATACGAATCATTGAATTGACCGATGGAGACCCGCGCATCGCTCAGCACATCGCCGGTCAGCATGACCCGCTTTTTGACCACGTAAGGAATGCGATATTCGAGGCCGGTATCCTTATCGATCATTCGCTCGAATAAAATTTGATCTGCTTCCGGCAACTGGCCCGCAAATTGCTGGAGCACTTCCGCTTCCTTGTCCTTTGGAACACGCGCCGGCAAATCGAGGCGGATGTCTTCGTCCAACATCTTGAACTCGAGCAGCGCCGTCTCCTTGATCAAATCCTTGGCGCGTTTCGGATCCTTGACTCCTGGCAGCTGGACAACGATCTGCTTCAACCCTTGCCGCTGAACGATCGGTTCCGCGACGCCGAACTGATCGATCCGGTTTCTGATGGTTTCCAGAGCTTGGTTGAT
>JAICUC010000226.1 GCA_025936075.1 Nitrospira sp.
AAACTTTCGATCGGTTGTGTTGATCCTCCACCGGCGGAAATCCCGTTGAACCCACCCGGCATCAAGCTCGTATCCACTGACGGGTTGAGAGGGGTCAGTGACACATTCACGGAGCCGGCAGGAGATCCTCCTCCCTGCGGGACAAGACTATTGGCGGGAATCGTCACCAGAGCGGTTGAATTCGGTATCGATACGGTATCACCTGTCGCCACAGATACCGTCGCTGTGGTTCCGATCGGTACAAGCTTGACGCCCAGGTTGGTGGTCTGTCCGGATGTCACCCGGGCGACCGGAAAGGCATCTGCGAATCCGTTCGCCGCCACACGCACAATAGTGCGATCTCCAACAGGCGACGAAACGCTGAACTTCCCATCGGGGGCGGTCGTTGTGGTACCTGAATCAGTTTTGACAGTTGCCCCGTTCACCGGCGCATTGTTCGCCGACGAGACGACTTGCCCTGTTACCGTGCCCGCTGCCTGTGCCCCTGGAGCAGGCGTAACTCCACCGGAGTCGCCGCTTCCACACCCAGCCACAAGCGCCAGCATGACACTCAGCATGGCAGCGCTACCGATGACACGACATTGTTTCGCTCTTGCCCAGAGATTGCCCATTACGTCTCCTTAGTTATTGTTTGACTCATCGCGTCCTTGACGAACCTTCAAGAAAACGACGGACGGACGCTGATATATGCGCTCCACCAACTATTTCCGTTATTCGGTTGTGTGAGAAAACTAACGAGGGAAGGTAGTTGTTGCCGTTTAAAAAATGAGTGAGTGAGTGCAATCGGAGGACCGTTGGGAATGGGAAAATCTTAGCCATCAGAACAAGCTCCACCGGCCCCTGAGGGGAAACGCTTTTACCATATGTACGTATGTAATACAACGTAGTGCTGCGTGATATTTTCTGCACAGCAAATATTAGGCCGACATCACCGCTCATCCCGCTCATCGATATTTCCGCACAGTACATCGTTGTCTTGGCCAACTGCATGACAACCGTACGACAAATTCTCTCGAAACGGAAAACTCGCTCCCCCAGCATGATTGCGTACTGCACTCATGTGCCTCATTTGATTACAGCTCGCACTTATTCACAAAAAATCTGCCTGGGCTTCGATTATCAGAACCATTTGCATTCGAACAAAGCCGCCACAGGCTGTGGCAATATAGGCATACAAGCAATGTAGTGCCGGGACGGAGTTTGGGATTTTCCGATGATGTGTCGTGTATTCAAAAAGATGCTGTATCCAAAAATATTCTGCCTCCAAAGAGATACAGCGCACCTCTATTGATCTGTGCACCCGGCCGACTTCTCTTTCACCTGTTCAGAGGCTTCAAGGCGGCTGCGGTCCGCCAATTTAAAAGCAAAGGAATACTTTCCATCAATCTCACCGTGCGCCTCCATCTATTTAAACCGAATGGACACAAACCAAGTGAAGCTGAATTGGGAAGTCGAATGTTTGAATGGTGAATGAAGATGCCAGAGGTCAACGAGGGCCCGGTGAAAACTACCGGCTTTTGATTCTTCGCACTGCTAAGGCTTCACTCCCCTCACCTTGAGCGTTGCCTTTAATATCGGCGAGGTTGTCGGCTCGACAAAAAACGACCGGAAGGTACGGTGAACCATCTCCGTATGGCGTTGATGGTCGGCCTGGAACGATTCGACTGCCTTCTTACGATCATCCATTCCGTACCCCATCCGGACCGCGCAGCGCTCCAACTCTTCTGATCTTTCGGGAAGCGCATGGGTCTGGAGATCATGGACCATCTGCAACTTATGTTCGACATCGCGCAGAAACAGATAGGCGGCGGTCAACCCATCGCGGACTTCGATCGAGAGCAGTCTTTTCTGAGCCAGCCGCTTCAGCGAACCGAGTGTGCTGCGATCCAGGAGCGCCGGGACTTTCCGCCCGGCCAAGACTTGAACGGTCTGTACGAAAAACTCGATCTCTCGAATCCCGCCGGTCCCCAACTTCACGTTGCGTTGTGCATGGCGACGGTCCATCATTTTTGCGTCGATCATGTCTTTTACGGCGCGAACATCCTGTACGATCGCCAACGCCTTATCACGATCCAATTTCTCCCCTTTCCCCAACACAAACGGCCTGACCACCTTGAGAAAAGCCTGCCCGACTTCGTAGGAGCCGGCCACCGGCGAAGCCTTCAATAGAGCCAATCGCTCCCAAACTTGTCCACGCACAAGATAATGTCGTTGACAGCTGGCAAGCGAGCGGGCTAACTGTCCGACGGATCCCTCCGCACGTAAACGGAGATCGACTCGAAAGACATACCCTTCCCGGGTAGGTTCGGTCAGAGCCCTCGTCAATTCACGGGAGAGAATTTCAAAATATTCCTCATTGGAAACGCCGACGCCGGCCGGCTTGGCCGCATGTCTGCCTGACGGCGTTCTGGTTTCCCCATCATCAGACTCGTAAATGTAGAGTAAATCAACGTCGGAACTGTAATTCAATTCATGTCCACCGAGTTTCCCCATCCCGATGACGGTGAACTTGGTCTCGCCCCATCGTCCCTGCCGGTTTTGATGCATGGGAACGCCATACTGCCGCTTGAGATCCGCCTCGACCATCTCGTAGGCCGCCTGAATCAACAGGCAAGCCAAATCGGACAATGAGCCGGTCGTCTCCGAGACTGTGGCGAGACGAAGAAGATCCCGCACGCCGATGCGCAGCATTTCCCGTCGGCGAAACCGTCGCAGAGCGTCCAGCTTCAATTCCTTGGAAGTCAGGCGCCCGATGCTCTTGCGAAGGGCGTTCTTCATCCCTCTCCGCGTCGGAAGTCGTAATAAAACCTCCTCTTCAGCCAACCAATACACCAACGTTGGATCTCGGATCAGCGTAAAGGACAAGGCGTCGCTGTTGCCGAAGATCATACAGAGAAGATCGAGCATGCGCGGCCACGTGCGCAAGTAGTCGAGAAATGAAGCGGGGGATACGCCGGCGAACATGCGCTCCCATCGGTTCAGCGCCTGATCCGGGTCCGCCGTCCGGGAAATCGATTCCATCAACATCGGCAGAATATCGGCCAGCCGCCGGCGTTGAATCGGGTCGCCCGCCATCGCGTCGAGGTTGCGGTCAGCTTGATCGAGATCACGCAGACCATAGGCTGACAAAATGGCCCGCACTTCCTCGACATTTCGCTTGGCAGCGAGCAAAACAGGCCTCGGATCCGGCTTGGAGGCATCGTTCTGAGCGGAGGACCGGACTCGTGGAAATTCAGGCGGTACCGAGAGACGACTCATGGCGCGGCATTATACTGACACGTTCCTCTACGCACAATGAAACCCCTTCAGGTATACTGAAGCCCATGCCGATAGGCTTTCCCGATCGCACATCGCTTCTCAACTCGGTTCGCCCGCTCTGCCCTGATATCCCATCCGATGTCCTTCAAGATTTTTTCGTCCGCATGGACGAGGAGTACTTCCGGCGGTTCGAACCTCCGACGATTGCCCAGCACGTCCGATTGACGTCCCAACTGACACCGGAGCATCCCTGTGAAATCGTCTTTGCCGAACAAGCGGATAAGCGGTTTGAGATTACGATCGTGGCCTACGATTACTTCTCCGAATTTGCCACCATTTGTGGCCTGCTCTCGGCATTCGGCCTCAATATTGAGGAAGGGCATATCTATACATTTGCCGAAAAGACCGTTCCGCAGTCCGCACGCACCAGTTGGACAGGATATGGACCGCGTGTTCGTGCAAAGGGCACCCTTGGTCTGAGCAGAAAAAAAATCGTGGATATATTCCGCGTCTTACCGATACCAGGCGAAGAGTTGGGCGTGACACAACAGAAGCAATTGTCCGACGCGCTTCATTCGGTGATCACACTGCTGGACACAGGACAATTCGAGGAAGCACGCTTTGCGGTGAATCGACGTCTGGTCGAACAGCTCGGTAAACGACGCGGATCATTCAGCGGTCTGCTCCATCAGGTGCAGATCACGTTCGACAACAGTCAATCTCCTACCGACACCATCATGGACATCCGCTCGGATGATACTCCTGCTTTTTTGTACGCCTTCGCCAACGCCCTCGCGATGCGCAATGTGTACATCTCTAAAGCACGGTTCGACGTCGAGGATGGGAAGATTCATGATCGCTTTTATGTCCGCAACCGCCACGGCCAAAAGCTCACCGATGCGGCCGATCAGCAACAGTTGCGTCTGACGGCGGTCCTCATCAAACAGTTCACCCATGCCCTCACCTGGGCCCCCGATCCGACCAAGGCCCTGGAGGCCTTTGATCAGTTCCTTGATCTGACGGTCCAGCAGGCAAAAGGAAAGGCTCAGCAAGAGGCCTTGGCGTTTCTCAGCGACAAGAGAACCTTTCCTCTCCTCGCCCGCCTGCTCGGCGCAAGCGATTTCCTCTGGGAAGACTTTCTGCGTCGCCAATACAGCAACCTCCTGCCGCTCCTGCAAGGCTATCGTGACGCCTCACTCATGACCCCGAGAGCGACGCTTCGCAAAGAACTTGATCGCGAGGTCAACCGGGCCAAAACCCACGAGAACCGGAAGGCGGCGCTGAACAGCTTCAAGGACCGTGAACTCTTCCGCATTGATATGAAACATATCGTGGAACCGGACACTGCCCTGCCGGATTTTTCCGCCGCCTTGACTCAACTGGCTGAGGTTATTGTCGAACGAAGCTTGAAAGACTGCCAAGCCAAGTTGGATAAGCTGTATGGCCCACCGCGCTTGGCGAACAAAAAACTCTGCCCCTTCACCGTTCTCGGCTTAGGTAAATTCGGAGGCAAGGAACTGGGCTATGCCTCCGACATTGAAGTGATGTTCGTCTATGGCGACGCAGGCCGAACCGGCGGTAAGCACTCGATCGAAAACAGCGAATACTTTGAGCGGCTCGGCGCGGAACTCTTACAGTGGATCGAGGCCAAGCAAGAGGGGATCTTTCATCTGGACGTACGCCTCAGGCCCCACGGCGGGAAGGGTTCGCTGACGAATCCGTTCGACGAGATTACCAGCTATTATAGCGACCAAGGCTTGGCTGCACCATTCGAGCGCCAGTCATTGATCAAATTGCGGCATGTGGCGGGTGACGCGGCTCTGAGTAAACGAGTCGAAGCTCATCGCGATAGTTACGTTTACAGCCGTACCCCTTGGGATCTTCGTGCCGCCCTCGACTTGCGCCGCCAACAATTGAAGCAACTTGTGGAGCGAGGCACAATCAACCTCAAACATAGCCCCGGGGGAATTGTCGATATTGAATATGCGGTCCAGTACCTCCAGATCATGCACGGCCATCGGCTTCCAATCCTCCGTACTTCCAACACCATGCAGGGGCTTGCTGCTCTTATCGATTGTGGTCTTGTCACAAGGCAAGACGGCGACGCGCTCCGCAAGGCCTATTTCTTCATCCGGATGATCATCGACGGTCTTCGCATGGTCCGCGGCAATGCCAAAGATCGTGTTCTCCCACCTGTCGATTCCGACGAATTCATCTTCCTCGCTCGCCGCGTGGGCTATACCACCGACGACTGGCAAGCAGGGGCAAGACATCTGAACACGGATGTACAGGAGCACATGGGAAAGGTGAAGGAGTTTTTTACGAGGACGTTTGGGAAGGTGTAATTGCAGGTGGAACCGCCGTTGCGAGGAGACTCAGCCTAGTAAGCGGTAGCCTTATCGTGTAAGGATTTCGGTATGGCTTCTTACATCGGCCTATCGGGCTATTCATACAAAGCTTGGCGGGGACCTGATCGTTTTTATCCACCCGACATCAAATCAACCGCTTTCCTTTGCTACTACGCCACGAAGTATCGGACCGTTGAACTCGATGGTGTGTGGTATCGGCTCCCGAGTGAAAACACCGTGCAGGCATGGCTCGCAGGTACTCCTCCTCACTTCCTCTATGCACCCAAGGCCCACCGAGAAATCACGCATATCCATCGCCTCAAGCCCGAAGGGCTTCCCATGTTGAGGGCCATGCTGCAACGGCTCGAACCACTTCATAAGGCAGACAAACTCGGCCCAATACTGATTCAACTGCCCCCTAATTTGAAACGCGATGACGGGCGGCTGGAGGCGTTTCTTGGATCCCTGCCGACGACTCATCAGTGGGCCGTGGAATTTCGGCATGAGAGCTGGCGGGCTGATGAGATCGAAAGGATCTTGCGTCGTTA